>CAIXUF010000201.1 GCA_903922535.1 Candidatus Hydrogenedentota bacterium | reverse complement strand
GGCGCAATGCCTCCGAGGCGGCCACCATGCGGCGGGCACGCTCATCCAAGTGGGGCCACAATTGCATCAACGGCTGGCAATCGCTTCCGGTGCTCTTTTCCATGCCCCCAGTATAACAATCGAAAGTGCTTTTGTAAAGGTCATTTATTGACGGCTACTTACATTCAGCGAAGACGTATTGGGATTGTCAGCGGTCCATTTTGCCGCCGTCGGCGATGGTGTGTCCGGTGCGTCCGTTGTCGGTGTGCAGGGCGGCGGCAGTTCCTATGTCGTGACCGTCGCCACCGGCACAGGTGATGGTCTCCTTTGGCTGGATGCGGTGGCAAGCACGGGAATCACCGACACGACAGGAAATGCCTTTGCTTCCGCATTTCAGTCCGGCGAGTCCTATCAGGTTGACAGGACCGCTCCCGTTATCGCTGTCCAGGGCGGAACGCTTTTGGACATCGAGGCGGGCGCCTCATACACCGATCTGGGGGCAACGGCGAATGACGCGGTGGACGGCCCGTTGACGGGCGCGCTTGTCACCTCGGGACTTCCGGTTAGTTCCGTGGCACTTGGAACGCATGTTGTCACGTACAGGGTGCAGGACGCCGCCGGGAACGCAAGTCAGGCGGTGCGCACGGTGAACATCGTGGACACGGCAAAGCCGGTCATCACGCTGAACGGCGATGCAACGGTCACCGTTGAAGCCAAGACGGCCTACGCCGACTTGGGCGCAACGGCAACAGACGCCTACGAGGGCAATTTGACCTCCAGGATAGCCACAGTGAACCATGTGACCGCGGCGGTGATCGGTGACTACACGGTTACCTACGATGTGACGGATTCTTCGGGTAATGCGGCGAATCAAGCGGTGCGCACGGTCCAGGTGCGCGACACGCAAAAGCCGGTCATTGCACTAACGGGCGATGTTTCCGCAAATGTGGATTTGGGTGCCACGTACACGGATGCCGGGGCCACGGCAACGGACAACTACGACGGTACCCTGACGACCGCAATAGTCACCGCGAACCACGTGGACACGTCCAAAGTCGGCGATTACACCGTCAGCTATGACGTTAAAGATTCGTCGGGCAATGCCGCGGTGCAGGTTGTGCGGACCGTGCATGTCCTTCAAACGACGGGGACCGTCCAAGTCTCCGTCACACCCGCGTCGGCTCCCTGGTCATTTACGGACGGGATTGGCACCCTACACAGCGGCGTCGGCTCCCAGACCGTCGTAAATGTGCCGACAGGGCAAATCAGCGTCACTTGGGGCAACCTGACGGGCTACGACAAACCCACCGATCCGACCCCACAGGCGTTGGCCATAGGGGAGATGGTGACCTTTGCCGGCACTTTTGTGCGGCAGTCGGGCACCGTGCAGATCACGGTCACTCCCGCCAGCGCGCCTTGGTCGTTTGCCGATGGAGATGGCATCGCTCACGACGGTACCGGCACGAAGACGGTAACGGGAATTCCAACCGGCGGCATCGCGCTAACCTGGGGTGCCCTGAGCGGGTACACGACACCCGCGACCCCGGTGTCCCAGAATCTGTCGTCGGGCGGCACGGTAACGTTCTCGGCCACCTATGCGCCTGCGGGCGGGGAGGGTGAAGGTGAGAGTGAAGGCGAAGCCGAAACAGTGGTACCAAACGTTGTCGGCCAAACCCTGTCTGCGGCGGAGGCCGCGCTCAGTGGCGCGAATCTGACCACCGGCGCGGTGACCCAGCAATGGAGCATTACGGTGGCGGCGGGGCTGGTCATCAGCCAGACACCCGCAGTGGGACAGCAGGTGCCGCTTGGCAGCGCCGTGGCGCTGGTGGTGTCCCTTGGGCCGATCATCGAGGCCGTTCCCAACGTGGTGGGCCAGACGCAGGCGGCGGCCAGCGTCATGCTCATCAGCGCGGGGCTGGTCACCGGCACGGTGACGCAGCAGTGCAGCAGCAGCACGGCGGCGGGACTCGTCATCAGTCAAACGCCGGCAAGCAGTGAACAGGCGGCACCCGGTACCGCCGTGGCGCTGACCGTTTCTTCCGGTCCCTGCGCTGAGGGTGAAGGTGAAGGTGAAGGTGAGGGTGAGGGAGAAGCCGAAACAGTTGTGCCCAATGTTGTTGGTCAGACCCAGGCTGCGGCGGGCGCCACGCTCACGGTCGCGAATCTGACCACGGGCATTGTGAGCCAGGAGTGCAACGACAGCGTTGCGGCAGGTTTGGTTGTCCGGCAGATCCCAACGGCGGGTCAGCATGTTGCCACAGGAAGCGCGGTGGCGCTGGTGCTGTCCAGCGGTGCGTGCCCTGCCGAGGGAGAAGGGGAGGGCGAAGGTGAAGCACTGATTGAAGGCGAGGGCGAGACCGCCGCGCCGACGGAGGCGGATTTGCGCGCCCGGCTCCAAGCCGGTTTTGCCGGGATGGACACGAACGGCGACGGCCGGATCAGTTTTGCCGAGGCGCAGGCCGCGCTTCCGGGTCTCACGCAGGCGGTGTTCAACGCGGTGGACACGGACGGCGACGGCCTGATCGGTCGTGACTCTACGGGACCGACCCCGTCCTGCGGATGCATGAACGGCAAGGGCGCTTTCACCTTTGACAAAGCGAAGAAAAGCCTTGGCGACCTCTTTCTGGGCGGGCTGGGTCTGGGGGTTCTTTTGCTGGTGTCGCGGTGCCGGATGCAATAGAACCGGGGCGGAACGCGCGTTTGCCAGAAAGCCACTCTGGAGATTGGCGTGCCCGGGATTGCGGCGTTGTGCGCATGATCGCCATGGCATGGCCATGGCGAAAAAAGAGCGGCGGCATGGCCACCGCACTCAAAAAAATGCGGGACCGACAGGCGGGGGCGGCTGGCCTACATTTCCGGACCGGGTTGAGGATTCTCCTCCTTGCCGATTTGGTCCGCGGGTGCCATCCGGATACGGATGGGTTCGCCCGTGTTGAGGCGCACTTCCCGCTGGGCAGGGGCCATGACAATGCCCGCCTCCTCGAAGCGGCGGTCGATGATGTGGCGCAGGTCGCTGCGGACCACCCGGGCGTCGGAGGTGGAGATGTCGAGCCAGAAATAGACCTTGAAAATCATGGCGTTGTCGCCAAAATCCTCAAACACCACCAGCGGCTCCGGATCTTTGAGCACCTTGCCGTGCTCGACGACGGCGCGGTGCATGATGCGGGCCACGTCGCGCGTGGGGGAGCCGTAGGCGACGCCGACGCGCACTTCATAGCGCATGCGGGAGTTTGTCAGGGTCCAGTTAACCACCTTGTTCTCCAGAAACTTGCTGTTGGGAATCAGCACGTCGATGCCGGAGAAGGTGCGCAGCGCGGAGGCGCGCGCGCCGATGTTGACCACGCTGCCCGTGAGCCCCTCCACCTCCACAATGTCGCCCACGCGGATGGGCTGCTCGCCCATCAGGATGAGTCCGCTCAGGAAGTTGTTGATCAGGTTCTGCGCGCCGAAGCCGACGCCGATGGCCACCGCGCCGCCGAGGAAGGTGAAGACGGTCAGCGGGATGTTCAGATACTGCAGGGCCGCGAAGCACACCATGAAAAGCAGGAAATACTTGGTCAGGTTTTCGGCGATGAGCGCGACGTTGGTCTTGATGCCCAGGCGGGGAAAGAGCCGGTTGCGCAGGTAGCGGAGAATCAGGCGGCTCAGCAGAAAGCCGACGGCCAGAATGATGAAGCCGTTGAACAGCTTGCGCGGTGTGATGGACTTGCCGCCCACCTCGGAGAGTTCGCGGTCCGCGATGCTGCCGAACAGGGTCTTGGCCCAGCGCCATGCCTCGGACAGGCGCTCGGCCACGGACATGCGGTCCATGCGCGCGTGCAGTTCGTCCAGGGCGCGCTCGTACATCATGGCCAGTTCTGCGATGAGCCGCTGGAGCCGGTCGTTGAGCTCGCCCCGTTCGCGCAGCGCGGCAAGCCGCTTCTGTGCGGCGTCCCGGTCCGGATCGTCCGCGGTCATGCCGTCCAGTTCTTTTTCCTGCGCGGCGATCTGCGTGCGCAGCACCAGTCCGCGCTGCTCGGAAACGCGCCGCACGCCGGTCAGGGAGTCCAGCTTGGTTTGCAGGCGCTGTGCAATGTCGGCAAAGGGAATGTCCTTGGCGGGCGCGGCGCCGCGGCTGAGTTTGTACCGGGTTTCCCAGATGCTCTTCTCTTCCCCCTCGCAGCGCTGGATGTACTCCAGCGTGGAGAGGCCGGACCGCTGGGCGTCGACGCGGAGTTTGGCGGCATCGGCCTCGGCGCGGGCTTTCTCGGCTGCCTGCTTGTTGGTGGCGGTGTCGGCACGGCGTTCCAAGTCTGCCAGTTGGGCGGTGCGGCGGCCCAGTTCGCGGCGGGCGCTCTCAATTTCCCGCCCGACACCGGTCACGGCCGCGTCCTGCGCCGCGCAGAGTTCCTTGAACTCGCTTTCCTTGAAGACCAGCTGCGCCCGGGCTGCGGCCACCTGGCGTTTGGCGAGTTCCAGGTCCGCCTCAAGGCGGCGCTGCTGTGTTGCGGACCGGTCCAGTCGCATGTTCGCGGCGGCAAGCTGGTGGTCCGCCGCGCTCAGGGCGATGCGTGCGGTTTCGGTGGCCCATTCCGCCCGGTTCTTCGCCGCGTCGTCGGAGGCGCCGCTCACCGCGTCCGTTGCCTGGTTCAGCGCCGTCTTGGCCGCATCGGCATCCTCCTGCTGCATGGCCTGCGTCTGGCGCCAGTTTTCCCCGGCGAGTTTCTCCGTGTCCAGGTCCATCTGGCAGGCGTTTGCCTTGTCGAGCAACTCGTCGACATAGGCCATCGTGTAAGGCGGCGGATCATCAAGTCCCTTGAAGGTGTCGCGCGCCTTTTGCGACGCGGCGAGTTGTTCGGTCGCCGTCTTCTGCCCGCGCACCAGGGAAAGCCGCTGTTGGAGCGCCGCCTGCAGCGTGCGCAGCGCGGCCGTGCGGCCCTGCACGTCCTCCAAAATCACGTTTGCCGGCGGGGCCGCCGCGCCCGATTCAATCTTGAGGTCGTCGTTAATGGAGGTCTCCGTCTCGCCCAGGCGCGCGGTCAGATCCGTCTCGGTGACCTCCTGCGTGGTGGCCGCCTTCTGATCCGCCGCGGGAGGGGATGATGCGTTGGCTTCGGATGCCGGCGGTGCCGCCGTTGCGGGCGCGGCCTCCGGTGCCTTCGCGGGGGTTTTGTCTGCGGGCGCGGCCGTCGAAGTCTTTGCGGGGGCCTCCTTTGCCGGGGAAACTGCCGCGGCGGCCGCCCGGGCCGGGCCCGCCAGCGGGAACAGCAACAGAACCAGTGCAAGGGCCGCGTGTCGGTGTGTGGCCGAGAGGCTTTTCATAAGTTTGGATAACTCCCGCAATCCGGAAGATCGTTGTTGCCCGTCCCAGGTGCCAGTGCGGCAAGAACGCCCGGCACAAAGCGGCAGAAGACAGATCCATTGCGCATTGCCGCTGATCATCCGGCAAGCGCCGGTCCGGGATCAACCCCGCGTCTCCCGGTTATCCATTTCCTTCCCCAATTCGCCTGGTCAACCGCCATGCCCTGCTTCAGCGCGCCATACGTGGCCGTGGAGGAAAAACTGAGCGGTTGGGCAAACGGAGCCTTCCCATCCCAACTGGACGAGTTGTTCCCGCAGTGCGGACGGCTCATAGAATATCTTGACGATTTCAAATGTCCGGCCATCATTGAGCTTTCGCTCGACGGTTCCGCTGTGGTCAATGGGCTTGTGGTCCGTGGATGTGGAGGATGCCGTGAACAGACTGTCGACAAAGAAGACGCTGCCACCCGGGTTCAGCGCTTTTGCGACAAACTCCCAGAAGGCGCGGAATCTGCCTGCCGGAATGTGCGACAGCCAGAAACCGAAGAACACAAAGTCGTAGGTTGTGCGGGGCCGCCATTCAAAGAGGTCCGCGTTGATGAACTCCACCGTGCCCGATCCAAGTCGTTTCCGGCACTGGTCAAGCATTTCCGGAGAGGCGTCCACTGCGGTCAACTCCCCTGAGAAACGGAGCAGTTGCTCCGTCCATAAGCCTGTGCCGCAGGCAAGTTCGAGCACTTTTCCGCGGGGTTGGGCCTGACTGAGCGCCGCCTGAACCTGGGCCACTTCCGCAAGCCAGGCTTTCCGGTGTTCTTCGCCGCGGTCATAGCGCCCCTCCCGGAAGAACCACTCGTCGTATTCCCGCGCGCGGGCCCGATAATAGGCAATCTGCAACTTCAGGGGGTTCTCTGTTCTTTCCATGGAACGCGCTCCCTTTTGTCCATGAAAGCTTAGCCTGTCCGGCCAAAGCTCAACAAGATTCTCGCTCTCTCGGTCCCGCCCGTCCCTTTCGTCCTGTGCCTGTGACATTCCACGCCGGGGCCGGGCGGCAAGCCGCAATGGCGCGGGAAGGTGCCTGACAGGTAGAATACCCGTTTGCCGAATGGAACCCCGTCTTTCAACCGGAGCCTTTCCCGTGAAATCTTTGCTCAAGTCGCTTACTCTCAATCCCAAAGAAGACCGACGCCTGCTGCGCGGGCACCTCTGGGCCTACCGCAACGAATTCAAACACCTTCCCGAAGACATCTCTGACGGCGAGGTGGTCGATGTGTTTTCCGACGGCCGCCGTTTCGTGGGCCGCGGCTTCTACCAGACGCAGGGCGGCATCGCCGTGCGCATCGTCACCCGGCACCAGGAAGAACTGGACGCCGAGTTCTTTCTTGCCCGCTTTGCCGCGGCGCGGGCGCTCCGCGCGAGATTGTTTCCCGGCTCTTCCGTCTACCGCGGGATCTACGGCGAGAGCGACGGGCTGCCCGGGCTCGTGGTGGATCGTTATGGCACGGTGGCCGTGGCGCGCGCGGCATCCGTGTTCTATAACGGCTGTGCGGAAATGATCGCCGAGGCCTGCATGGCCGACAACGGCGCGACCGGCGTGGTCTTCGCCTGGGGGAACACCACGAAGACCTTCGGCACGGTGCCCGAGGTCGTGCCGCTCGACGTGGACGGGGTGCAGGCCGAATTGAACCTGGCCGAGGCGCAAAAGACAGGGCTTTTCCTGGACCAGCGCCGCAATTGGCAGAGCGTCCGGACCTTTGCGGCCGGCGCCCGCGTGTTCGACGGCCACTGCTACCACGGGTTCTGGTCTTGCAACGCGGCGCTCGCCGGGGCGCAGTCCGTGCTGGGCGTGGACACCTCCGAGAAGGCAGTCGCCCAGGCCGGCCGCAACGCGGAATTGAACGGCGTTGCCGACAGGTGCGTTTTCGTGAAGAGTGACGTGGAAAAGGTGCTGGGCGAGGCGACAAACTTTTTCGACGTGGTCGTGCTCGATCCGCCCGCGCTGGCGAAGAACCGCACCCTGGTGCGCAAGGCGCTCCCGCGCTACCAGGCCATCAACGAATTGGCGCTCGCCCGCATCGCGCCCGAGGGCGGCTTTCTGATCACCTCGTCGTGCTCGCATTTTGTGGACACGCCAACTTTCCTGGAAACGGTGAAGTACGCGGCCACCTCCACGGGCAGGCGCGTTTCCCTGCTGGAGATGCGCGGCGCCGCGCCCGACCACCCCGTGCTGCTCACCATGCCCGAAACCGCCTACCTCAAATGCGCCGTGCTGCGCGTGGAGTAGCCCGCTTTCCATGAACGCCCGATCCTGTCTCTGCGCGGCCGCGCTGATCACGTCAATCTGGTGCGCTTCCCCAACGGCACAGGCAACCGACGGTGCGGCGCTTCCGCCGCCCGCGAAGGGGCTTCGCATAACGCGCTTCGACGCGAACCCGGTCATCCGACCCGACATGCTGTCCGGCAAGGACGGGGCAAACATCAACGGACCTTCGCTGATCCGCGTGCCGGATTGGCTGCCCAATCCGCTGGGCAGGTACTACCTCTATTTTGCCGACCATCACGGCAGTTACATCCGTCTCGCCTATGCGGATCAGTTGACCGGGCCCTGGAAGGTTTACGAGCCGGGCACGCTGCGCCTCAAACAGGTGCCCGACGGCAAGTCGCACATCGCCTCGCCCGACGTCATTGTTGACGGGGAACGCAAAGAACTTCGGATGTACTTCCACAGCGTGTCGAAAACCACGGGCAAGCAGACCAGTTATCTGGCGCGCTCGACAGACGGCCTGCATTTCACCGCCGATCCGGAACGGCTTGGCCCGTTCTATTTCCGCGTCATTCACCACGGCGAATACTGGTATGCCATGAGCAAGCGCGGCTGGCTGTGCCGGTCCAAAGACGGCGTGTCGGGATTCGAGGAGGGGCCCAATCCGTTTCCTGTTGTCACCAAGCATGATGGCGAGGAGAACGGCCCCGGCATACGCCATGTGGCGGTGGACCTGTCCGGGGACAACCTGACGGTTTACTACTCCAACATCGGCGACATGCCTGAGTGCATCCTGCGCCGCACCATTTCGTTAAGTTCGGATTGGAAAGACTGGAAGGCCGGTCCTCCGGAACTGGTGCTGAAGCCGGAAAAGGACTACGAAGGCACGGATGTCGCGCTGGCCAAATCCAGTGGTGGAAGCGCCAAGGGCCGTGAAAACGCCCTGCGTGACCCCGCCATCTTCAAGGAAGACGGCCACATCTGGCTGCTCTACTCCGTGGCCGGCGAGAACGGAATCGGCATCGCCGAACTCACCGAAACGAAGTAGCGTCAAGCCGGCAGGGATGCCGGCGCTCCCAGTGGCGGTCCGGATCTACACGAAGAAGAACAGCGCGCGCAATATCCGTGACAGGGCGGATATGGTGAAGGTAAACAGGGGCATGGGTTTGTGCTCCACCTCATGAAACACGCGCACCTTGTGCTGCACCTGGTACAGGGTGATGATGTCCTTGAACGTGAACGCCTCGCGCTTGCCCACGGCCACCCACAGCTTGCCCGGCTGTCCCGCCGGGTCGTACGCGGCCAGGTAGTAGCGACCGTCCTTCGGCAACGGAATTTCCTTCTCAAACATGACCCAGGACTGGGTGCCGGTAAAGGGTTCGTCGAAAAAGGTCGGCGTGATCTCATCCGAGTTGTAGACCTGCGCGCCCAGACCGGCCGGTATGGCGATGGGCGGCTTCACCTCGCCCACACCCGGCCCAACCAGTACCAGTGCGGGCCGATAGTTTTCCAGCCGGGTGAGGTAGGGCACGCCCAACTGAAAATAGAACAGGTCGCCTGCTTTGCCGTCGAAGGCGATCCACAATTGCGCCGCATCGGGTGTCACCTCGTGGTACAGCACCTGCGAGAGCGTGACGTCCCGAAGGTAGAGCGCCTTTCCCGCACCCGTGTGCGAGCCGTCATCGGCGACGTAGTTGTGCGCCCACGCTCCACCCGTGAAAATAAGAACCAAAGCCGCCAGAACTGCACCGTGACTTCTCATGGCTGCATGCCTCCTGTGTCAAATGGCACCCGATACGCCCAATCACCGCAATGCGCGGATCTATTCGATTTCAGGAAGACGGGCGCGCTACGCGCGCGGGGGAAAAAGCCCCATCCAGGACTCGACACGGTAGCGAAGTATGATCCCGATCATCTCCACCCCCAGAAAGAAAGCCTTCAGCTTGCTGCCCGTCACGGAGGATACGCCAACCCGTTTGCCGTAGTTCACCGGAATCTCGACAAAGGGGAGCCTGTGCAGAATGACCAGCAGCATTAACTGCGGGCCGAAGGCCGACCCGCCAATGGTGAAATGGGGCCTGATCTGCTCGTACACCGGCCGAGGAATAAGTTTCATCGAGCAGCCAACGTCGCTGAGGAAGGTTGTGTTAAAGAGAAACTCCACCAGCTTGCCGACGGCGTAGTTGCCCCATTTGAGGAATATGCCCATGTTGGCCCCCTCCCAGACAAACTCGCGTGCCGTGCGCGTGCCGAACACCACCGGCACGTCGTCGCAGAAGGCCAGCAGCTTGATAATGTCCTTGCCGTAGAAAGTGCCGTCCGGCTCGGCGATAATGAGCAGGTCGCCGGTGGCCTCGGCCAGACCGCGCCAGATGGCACGGCCATAGCCCTGCGCCGACTCATGGACCAACCGCGCCCCCGTGCCCGACACCTCCTCGTCCGTCCCCGGCGCGGCGTTGTTGTTGACCACCACGATTTCGTCCACATACCCGTTGGCAAAAAAATCTATGATCGCCTGACGGATCGAGTTCTTCTCGTTGTAGGTGGGGAAGATGACGGATACTCTCTTGTCGTGCCACATGGTGCCAGCATGATGCGTATCAGGCCCCGTAAAAATCAAGCAAGACACAGGAAATTGTCGTGCCTCTTTGACAGCATCCCACGGTTGACTCCCCAGAAATCTCATGTTGCCCGGGTTGTGGTGGTGGCTGGGGGAGTTCTCCAAAGGCGTTGGTCGGATTAGGGGCGGTGGCTTTGGCGCTGTCCCCGGGCTGGCCCCTTCATTGATCGGCGCGGCCTCTTCCTGCGCATCCCCACGCACCCCACGGGGATAGCCGCCGGATGCTTTCCGACCGCTGGAAGCGGGACATGCTGCCGACCCGGCATCCCCGCCCCGCGTCCGGCATCGGACTCGCTTGCCGACCGGGCATTTGTTACACTGATGGGCCGGTCCCGGGGTGGGACCGCGGAAGGCATGACACCGAATGACCCCCCTGGAAAACGACGAGCAATCCCTGCTGCCCGAGTCACACTCGGGCGAGGGCGCCTTTGACGCGCAGATGTCCCTGCCGCTGCCTGCGGCCGAGATGGGCGCGCCGTTTCAGTCCGTCACCAAGCGCGACGGCCGCACGGAGCGTTTCGACCGCCGCAAGATCGCCGACACCATCTTCAAGGCGTCCCGTGCGGCGGGCGTGGACGATCGCGGCCAGGCCGAGGGGCTCGCCTCGGCCGTCACCATCTTCCTCGCCAAGATTCACGGCGGCGACGCGCCGACCGTCGACCAGGTGCATGACGCCGTCGAGCGCGTGCTGCTGACCATGGGGCACATCCCCGCGGCGCTGGCCTATGTGCGCTACCGGGACCGGCGTGCGCGCATCCGCCGCCTGCGCGATGGCGACCTGGACGCGATGCTGGGCGAACTGAAGGAGGCCCGCAGCGAGGCCACGCCGGGGCCCCTGGACCGGGCGCTGCTGCGGGTGCGCACGAGTGGCGACCGCATCGCGGCCTGGGACCGCGGGCGCATCGTGGACGCACTTGCCCTGGAAACGGGCATGAGCCGCGGCATGGCCGAAGTGGTGGCCGCGGAGGTGGAAAGCCAAATCGCCAACGCCGGCATACAGACGCTCACCTCGTCGCTGGTGCGCGAAATGGTGGGCGCGCGGCTGATTGAGCACGGCCTCCTCGGTGAACGCGACCGGCACCGCCGCCTGGGCGTGCCGCTCTACGACACGGCGCGCATCCTGCGCGGGCTCGCGCCCGAAACCACCGGCGCCGACCCTGACGCCACGGACCGCTCGCTGGCACGGGCGCTCAAAAAGGAATATGCGCTGGCCGAGGTCTTTTCCCCCGCCGTGGCCGACGCGCACCTGTCGGGCACGATTCACCTGCACGACGTGGAATGTGTGGACCGCCTGCACGCGGCGGATCATTCGCTCGAATACCTCATGCATTACGGCGTGCAGCGGCCGGACGGCCGGGCCTTCGCCGGGCCGCCCGTCTATCCCGACACGCTGCTCGCGCAGTGGACCCGCTTTGACGCGCAGCTCGACGCCTTCTTCTCCGCGCGGGTGGGCTGGCGCGCCTTTAACGTGTTCGCCGCGCCCTTTGTCGACGGACGGCCCGACGACGAGGTGGCGCAACTGGCCCAGATGACCGCCTACGAGGCCGCCTACCGGGCGGCCACCCGCGGCAATCCCGCGCCGGTCACGCAGATCGAGATTTGCTGGACCGTGCCCCACGGGCTGCGCGGCCTGGACGCCATGGGTCCGGGCGGCGAAGCGGCCGGGCGCACCTGGGGCGGCTTTGCCCATGGCGCCCAGCGCTTTGCCTGGGCATTGGTCGAGACCCTGTGCGAGGGCGAAAAGGAGGGGCTGGTGTTCCCCGAACCGGCCATCGTCATCCCCATCGACACGACCTTCTTCGGCGCGGCGGGCTCGGGCGACTTTCTCCGCCACGCCGCAGGACTGGCCTGCGTGCGCGGGTCCTTTGATTTCGTGCTGGACCGGGCCCCCGAAACGGCGGACAGCGCGCCCGCATGGCGGCCCCGGCGGGTGGTGGGACAGCGCGTCTCGCTCAATCTGCCCCGCGCCGCGTGTGCGGCCAAAGACGAGGCGGCCCTGTTCGCCGAATTGGACCGGCTGGTCAACCTTGCCGCCGCGGCGCACGTCGAGAAACGCAACTTCCTGGAGGAACTGCTGCTGCGCGGCAACGACGGCCCGCTGCGGCTGCTCGCCGCCGAACATGACAGTCTGGCCTATGTGGCGGCGGAAGACATGGTCTTTGAAATCGCCCTGGACGGGCTGTGGGAGTGCGCGGGACTGCTGGCGGAAGACGACAACGGGCGCGCGCAAACGGCGCAGCGCATTGCGGAACGGCTGCACTACGCCTGCCGAGAGACAGCCCGACAGCGCCGCATCCGCCTTTCCCTAACGGCCAACACCGCGCCCGACACGGCACGGCACTTCGCGGCGCTCGACGCCGCCGGCCATCCCCGTGCCGCCGCGACGGCGCACGCCGACCCCGCCACGCAGGCGGCCGAATACACCCCCGGTGCGGCGCTGCCCGCCGCGGCATGGAACGCCTTCGAGCGCGTGCGCGCCGAAGGCGCGGTGCAGGTGTGGCTCGACGGCGGCGCAATCACCATGCTGTCCCTTCCCGGAGGCAACGCCTCGGAACGCACCGTGGCGGAATTCGTCACCAAGGCGTTCAACGAAACCAACTGCCGGGGACTGCGGTTCCTGCCTGTATAGGACGTGCCGGAACCGTTTTGCCACGGTTGAGGCTCCCCCAAAGAAGAAGGCCGTTCCTCGCGGACGGCCTTCTTTATGCTTCTCATTTATGCCTCAAGGCGGCGGGTATTGGGTCGTCACCGGTTTCCGTGTGGCATCCTTGAAGAAGGACAGCAGGGACACAGCGGGATTGCAGGCCGGGAGATAGTATTCGACAGTCAGGGTGGAACCGTAGGGGCTGATCTGCGGATAGGAACCCGTCACATCCACCAACTGCCCGCTGGCGTCGTTGAACTTGAAGACAAACGGGTCCAGGATGCAGTTGGGCATGGTCGCGGAGAGGGTGCCCGAACAGGTGTTGTTCCACGCCGCACCGGTCCACATGTGGAGATCCCATTGTCCGTTGGAATGTATGATCAGGCGGAATTGATCCAGGGCGCCGCAGTACTCACTGCCATGGTAACTCCACCAGTCCGAGCCGTTGGCCAGCATGTACTGGAAGGTCTGCTCCGCGCCGACCGTCAGGGTGTAGGTCTGTCCGGCCGGCACCGTCGCGGAATTCTCGTAATAGATAATTTCGCCCGCGGTCGTTCCCAGACCAACGTGGTAGGTCGCGCTCCCCGAGGGCAGGGTGTAGGTTTGCGTTCCCGTGCCGCACTTCAGGCCCTGGCCCGAAGGAAGCTGCTGCGTTCCGTTCAGCACAATGCTCACAATCCAGAACTGGCTGCTGTTCACTATCTTGAACTGCCCCGTCGAAGCGGCGAAGGTGGCCGACACGTTCCTGGCGGCGTTCATGGTGACGGTGCAGGAGGTTCCGCTGACAGAATCAGCCCCGGTCCAGTGGTCCAGCGTATAGCCCGAGTCGGGCGTGGCCGTGAGGGTCACCACGGCGCCCGACGCATAGGATGCGGAACAGGCGCTCCCGCAGTTGATTCCGCCCGTGTCGGAGACCACCAGGCCGTTTCCGCTCTTGGAAATCGTCAGCAGGTAGGACGGCACGAAATTGGCCGTGACGGTTTTTGCGGCGTTCATGGTCACCGTCACCGGGTTTGCCGTTCCCGCGGCGTCGCCGCCCCAGCCCGTGAATGCGTAGCCCGACGCCGGATTCGCGGTCAACTGCACGGGCGTGCCCGCGTTGAACGCCGCTGAACAGGTGCCGCCGCAGTTGATTCCGCCCGTGTTGGACGTGACGGTTCCGTTGCCGTTCTTGTTGATGTCCAGTGTGTACGTCTTGAGCGTGAACGTGGCGGTCACGTTCTTCGCCTCGTCCATGGTCAGGGGATAGGGGGTTGTGTTGCCCGATGCGTCGCCGCTCCAGCCGGCGAAGGTGGAGTCGGGCGCCGCGGTTGCCGTCAGGGAGACGGCGGTTCCGCTGGCGTAGCTCTCGGTGCAGTCGCCGGGGCAGTTGATGCCGTTCGCCGTGACGGTGCCGTTGCCGTTGCCGCCCCGGGACACTGTCAGCGCGTAGTTGGGCAGAACAAAGGTGGCCTTCACGTTCTTGTCGCTGTTCATGGTCACGGTGCAGATCAAACCGTTGGCCCAATCCGCCCCGGTCCATGCGGAGAAACTGGAGCCCGAAACCTCCACGGCCGTAAGCGTGACGATGGTGCCCGCCGGATAGGATTCGGTACAGTCGCCGCCGCAGTTGATCTCCGGGCCGCCTGAGGTTACCGTTCCCGTGCCGTTCCCGTCCTTGCTGACATTGAGCGTGTAGTTCTGGGCGGTGAAGTTGGCGGTCACCGTCCTGTCACCGTTGACCACAGCCTGGCAGGTGTTGCCCGAAGTCAGGTCCGCGTTGGTCCAGGAAGAGAAGACGTAACCCAACGCCGGCGTTGCGGTCAGGTTCACGACCGTCTGCGCGTCATAGGTTTGGGTGCAGTCGTCGCCGCAGTTTATTTTGCCGTCGTTTGAAATGACCCTGCCGTTCCCGGTCTTTGCGGCGGTAAGCGCATAGGTGTTGATGGTGAAGATGGCGTGCACCGTCTTGTCGGCGCCCATTACCACGGTGCAGGTGTTGCCGTCGGTCGTGTCCGCGCCGGTCCAGCCGGTGAAGGTCGAAGTCGGGTCGGCCGCCGCGGTCAGGGTCACCGTCGCTCCCGCCGCAATGGGCGTGGAGTCTGCTGTGGGGCACAGTCCAATGCAGTTGATGCCGCCCTTGTCCGAGGTCACCGCGCCGAAGCCGGTGCCGCTCTTGGTCACGGTCAGGACGTGCGTGTCGGGCGCAAAATTGGCGGTCACGGTCTTGTCCGCCATCAGGGTCACGGTGCAGGTTTGGCCGTCCGTCGTGTCGGCGCCGGTCCAGCCGGTAAACTTGGAGCCGTACGCGGGGTTGGCGGAAAGAACCACCCTCGTTCCGCTCAGATAAGGGTACTGGCAACTGCTGTTGCAACTGGTGTTGTTGGGACCCAGCACGCTTCCGGCAGCCCCGCCCGGGGCCGACACGGCAATGTTCAGCGAGCGGTTCTTCGGGGCGAAGCCTGCGGTCACTGTCTTGGCGCGGTCCATCGTGACGTAGGCAACCGTGTCCTGTTCGTCATCGACCCCGGTCCAGCCGGCAAACGTGGAGTTCGCATCCGGGGTGGCCGTCAGCGTGATTTGCGACAGGTTTGTGTAGAGCCCCGCGCAGTCGCCGCCGCAGTCGATGCTGGTGCCGGTTACCGTGCCGTTTCCGGTGCCGGTTCGGGACACGGTCAGGGGGTACGAGTAGGGCGTGTTGCTGGTGGACAGGCACACGTCGTCCACGGAGAAGGACACATGGTTGCTCAAGCTTGCGGCACTGGTGCCCGCCGCAATGCTCAGCGCGTGGCTCAAGCCGTCGGCATAGCCGGACACATCCAGCACCACTTGAACATAACTGCCGAACTGGGCCGCGTTCTTGTTTGTGAACCTGGCCAGCTCATTCTTGTCAATGGAAGCCGTCAGTGTGCCCGTGGCGGTCCCCGCCGCACTGATGCGCAGATAGAAGGTGAGCGTGGCGCTGGCCGCGGCAGGTATGGTTCTCGTCTGGGACACGGAGGCCGTGTCCGCCTTGGTGGAGCTGCCGAAATAGGCCCACCAACTGCCCGAGTGCGGCGTCTTGCCGGTGCCCGTAACGCTGGTGAGCGGCGCGCCGCCGTTGGCGTCGGTCTCTGCCCAGAACTTGTTCGGTGTTCCGGATTCAAAACCACCGTCGACAAGCACGGTGTTTGCGCAGGCGATTTCAGCGCAGGGACCGGACGACACCGACAGGTTGATCGTGGCTCCGGCGGTGACAAGCGCGTTGGCCGCCGGCGCCTGCCAAAGCACCTTGCCGGCCGCCACGGTGTTGCTGCATGCCTGGAGCACCGCACCCACCGTCAGTCCGGCGCCCGTGATGGAAGTGGTGGCGGCGTCCTGGGTCTGGCTGACAACATTGGGCACTGTCACACGGCAGGTTCCCGTCGAAACCACGAGGTCCACCGGCGTTCCCAGCGGGATGGAGCTTCCTGCGACGGAGCTTTGACTGATGACGTTGCCCGCGGTCACGGTATCACTGCACTGCTGGGTTACCGTGCCCACCGGGAGCCATGCCATCGGGAGATAGTACGCCGCGTCGGCCTGCGTTTCATTAACCACATCGGGCACGATGGCCATGCACACGCCCACGGAAATCCTGAATTCGACCGTGCTGCCGGGCGCCACCTGGGTGTCCTTGAGGGGCATCTGGTACGCCACCTGGCCCACCGGCACCGCGTCACTGCATTCCTCGGTCGCGGTGCCGGGAATCAACCCGGCCGCGCTGATGGCTGCGGCAGCTTCCGCCTGCGTCATTCCGGACAGGTCGGGCACGGGCACCGTGCAGGGTCCGCTCGCCACCAAGAGATCCACCGACGAACCGGGCGATGCGGAAAATCCCGATGCGGGAGCCTCGCCGATGACAGTGCCCTGCTCCGCGGAGTTGCTGCATGCCCACGTTATCGTTCCCACGGCGAGTCCTGCGTCCGTGATGGCCGAGGTTGCGGCGGACTGGGACAGGCCCGCCACGGCGGGCACGGTCACGGTGCAGGGTCCCGTGGAAATCACGAGGTCAACCGCCGTGCCGGACGGCACGGACCCGCCCGCCTCCGGCGTCTGGCGAATCACATTTCCCGCCGGCACGGTATCGCTGCATTCCGAACTCACAGCACCGGCCGCGAGCCCGGCGCCCGTGATGGCGATGGTGGCGTCTGGCTGCGTCTGGCCGGCCACGTTGGGCACGGTCACATTGCACGGACCGGTGGAAACCACCAAATCCACGGCGCTGCCCGCCGATGCGGAACCATTTCCGTCCGGCGTCTGGCTGATGACGCGGCCGTCGGCCACGATGTTGCTGCACTGTTGGGTCACCGTGCCCACCACAAGTCCGGCGCTGATGATTGCCGACGATGCGGCGGACTGGGTCAGCCCGGCCACGTCCGGCACGGTGACGGTGCACGGTCCCGTTGAAACGACCAGGTTCACGGCGCCGCCCGCAGATGCGGGGGTGTCTGCGGCGGGCGTCTGGCTGATCACGCTGCCCAAGGCCACCATTGGATCGCACTGCTGCGTCACGGCGCCCAGCACCAGCGCGGCGCCCATGATGGCGGTCGTGGCGGCAGCCTGGGTTTGCCCGACGACGTTGGGCACGGTCACGCCGCACAGACCCGTCGAGAGGACGAGGTTCACCGCGCTGCCCGAAGGCGCCTGGCTGTTTGCGGCGGGCGTCTGGCTGATGACTTCACCCGCCGGGACGGCGGCGTCGCAGGACTGGGTGACGGTGCCCAGCACAAGTCCCCCGCCCGAAATGGCGTTGGCGGCGTCGGCCTGGGTCTGGCCGACGACGTTGGGCACAAACACATTGCAGGGCCCCGTGGACATGACAAAGTCCACCGTGCCGCCCGACGGCGTCGAGGCACCTGCCGCAGGCGTCTGGCTAATCACATTTCCCTGCGCCACGGTGAAGCTGCACTGCTGGGACACCGTGCCGGGCACGAGCCCCGCGCCCGATATGGCGGCCGTTGCGGCGGCCTGGGTCTGGCCCACCACCTCGGGCACGGTCACATTGCACGGACCGGTGGAAACGACAAAACCCACCGCGCTGCCCGACGAGGCGGAGGCGTTTGCGGCGGGCGTCTGACTGACCACGCTGCCCGACGGGACGGTGTTGCTGCATTGTTGCGTAATGTTGCCGATGACCAACCCGGCGCCCGTGACGGCCAAGGTCGCGGCAGCCTGCGCCTGCCCCACGATGTCGGGCACGGTCACGTTGCAGACGCCCGTGGAAACGACCAGATTCACGGCGCTACCCGTCGATGCGGAGACGCCGGAGAGGGGCGTCTGGCTGATGACACTGCCCAGGGCCGCCGTCGGGCTGCACTGTTGTGTCACCGTGCCCAACACAAGGCCGACGCCGGTGATGGTGGTCGCGGCCGCGGCCTGGGTCTGGCCCGCCACGTCGGGCACCATCACGTCGCACGGGCCTGTGGAAACAACAATATCCACCGCGCTGCCTGAAGGCACCGAGGCGTTTGCCGCCGGAGTCTGGCTGATCACATTGCCGGAAGCCACCGTGGCGCTGCACTGCTGCGTCACTGTCCCCGGCACGAGCCCGACACCCGAGATGGCCGCAGTCGCGGCGACCTGGGTCTGGCCCACCACGTCGGGCACGGTTGCGTTGCACGGGCCCGTTGAAACGACAAGGTCAACGGCACTGCCCAAGAGCACCACGGAATTTGCCGTGGGGATTTGGCTGATCACCTTGCCCGCCGCCACGGTGAAACTGCACTGCTGCGTCACGGTGCCCGGCGTCAGTCCCGCGTCCGTGAGGGTGGTTGCGGCGACAGCCTGGGTCTGGCCGGTCACGTCGGGCACCGTCACGCCGCAGGGTCCCGTCGAAACGACAAGGTCAACGGCACTGCTTTCCAGCGCCGACGCCCCAGCGTTGGGCGACTGGCTGATTACGCTGCCGGAAGCCATCGTGTCGCTGCACTGCTGCGTCACCGCACCCAGTACCAGTCCTAAACCCGTAATGGCGGTTGTGGCGGCGGCCTGGGTCTGGCCGGCCACGTTGGGCACCGTCACGTTGCACGGGCCGGTGGACACAACAAGACTCACGGTGCTGCCCGACGTGGCCGAAGCGTTCGCGGCGGGTGTCTGGCTGATGACGCTGCCCGACGCAACGGTGTTGCTGCATTGCTGGGTCACTGCACCGACAACCAGCCCGGCCCCCGTGATGCCGTCGCCTGCCTCAGCCTGGGTCTGCCCGACGATATTGGGAACCGTGGCATTGCACGCTCCCGTCGACACAACGAGGTTCACCGCGCTGCCCAGCGTTGCGTCCCCGCCGGAGGCGGGAAACTGGCTGATAACACTGTCCGCGGCCACGGTGGCACTGCACTGCCGGGTCACCGTGCCCACCGCGAATCCCGCGTCCAGGATCACGGTTGCCGCCGCGGCCTGGGTCTGGCCCGCCACATTGGGTACGGTCGCGTTGCACAGGCCGGTGGACACGATAAGATTCACCGTGCTGCCCGAGGGCGCAGAGCTGTTTGCCGCCGGTGTCTGGCTGATTACGGCGTCCGGGGCCGTGGTCGCGCTGCACTGCTGGGTCACCGTGCCCGGCACCAGTCCGGCCCCGTCTATCGCGGCCGTCGCCGCAGCCTGCGTCTGGCCGACGACATTGGGGACGTTCACCATGCATGGACCGGTCGAGACCTTCAGGTCCACCGCGCTGCCTGATGCGGCGGTTGCGCCCGCCGCGGGTGTCTGGGCAATCACGCTGCCTGAGGCCACGGCAAAGCTGCATTGCCCGGCAACTGCGCCTGCAACCAGCCCGGCCGACATGAGGGCGTCGGTGGCGGCGGCCTGTGTCTGCCCGGAGACATCGGGCACGGTCACATTGCACGGGCCGATGGAGACAACGACATTGACCGCACTGCCTGACCCGGCGTCAACGCCGGCGACGGGGTTCTGCGATTGGATCCCGCCGGAGGGCACGGTGTCACTGCACTGCCCCGTGACCGTGCCAAGAATCAGTCCCGAGCTGTCCAACGCAACGACCGCGGCTGCCTGGGTCATCCCGGCCACATTGGGTACCGGCCTTGCGGTGGCAGTATAGGTTCCGGTCACCTCCGCCGTCTGCTGATTTGCAACCGTGACGGTGCTGTCGGCGGGGGTTGCCCATCCGTCCACGGCTTTGAAAGAAACCACGTGGTCCCCGGCCTTCAACTTACCCACCGTCGCGCCGCTGGCTTGCCAGTCTCCCCCGTCAACGGCCCAATGTGCCCCCGCGTCCACCGCGGCTTGAGGGGAGAGCGTCACGTGAAGGTTGCCCTGATTGCAGCCTGAAAGGACCAGCAACCCCAGAATTCCCATAACTCCCAGAAAAACCCGGCCGCCGCGCAACATGAACATAACCCGCACTCCTTAGACGGGCTTGAGCACTTCGGGATGGACAAAGAAGGGATAATTCTACAACAATTTATCGGTATTGTCTATAGACAATGTCTGGTTATTGCAGTATTTATTCTTTTCGTGGATTTACCTCGACCTGTCTTCTCATACGTATCGCATGACACCTTCGCTGTGGCATGGTTCCATCGCCACCAGTAATACGGAGTATTGCAGGAACGGGCCGTATCGGGGATGCCGGAACTTGATTCGACAGGCAACAGGCGGGATTCGGTGAGCCCCCGAGTGGAATCCGGCCTGGTCCGCCTGTGAAGACACGCGAACGCTTATCGGCAAGTGGCGGTTGGACCCTCAGACGATAGGCCGCCCGTCACGAAATGCGAGAATGCGTTCCAGACCTTCGAGGACACCCGGCAGTGTGGTCTTGAGCACGCTTCGGGCCAGCGTGTTGTCGAGTGAGCAGTCCGGCGGACGCGGGGCGGGCAGATTGTCCGCAGAACCGGGTTCCACCAGTGCCGGATCAATGCCCATGCGCGGCGCAATAATCCGCATCATGCCCACCCGGTCGATACGCTGGCTGCCGCTAAGATGGATCGCGCCCGCGAAGTCATTGTCCGCCAACGCAATCAGCGCCCGTCCCAGCGAGATCAGGTCCACGGGCGTGCGCACCTCGTTCGGTGGCGTGACAATCTTGCGCCCTTCGGCGACGGCATTGGCCATGCGCACCAGGAACGGCGTGCCCTTGCCGAACAGCGGCAGGCCCATGACGATGGCCACGCGCGCGACGACCACCCCCGGGCATGCCGTACGCACGGCGTCCTCGGCGCGAAGTTTGGTCACGCCGTAGAAATTCACCGGCGCCGGGGTGTCGTCCTCGCGGTACATGCCCCGCGCCCCGTCAAACACGTTGTCCGTCGAGCAGTGCACCAGCCTGGCGTTGACGGCCTGCGCCGTCTCGGCCACCTCCCGGGCGAGGTCAACATTGACCCGAACCGCCTCGTCGCGGTGGGTTTCGCAGTGGTCTATGTTTGGAATGGCTATGGTGTGGATGATCGCGTCAGGCCGCAGTTCGCGGATAAACGCGGCCAGTTGTCCCGGCGCGTCGGCCGCCACCGTATGCCACACCAGCCCCGGTCGCGTTACCGGCGCGGGGCCGCGTGACACAGCATGGGCCGTCCACTGCTCCGGCGCCTGCAAGACGACCCCGGACGCGACAAACCCGCTCGCGCCGGTAATGAGAACGTTTTTGTGCTTCATGTCAATCCCGTGCTCCTGTTCTCGATTATCGTCCCACATCCTATCACAGCGGGATTCACGAGGGACTGTGCCCGTTAGAAGCGGTTTCCAACCGCTTTCTTGCGTGCTCGTGTCAGGGTCAACACCGGAACGCGGCAGGATGCCGCGTCCACTTTGCCGCACGTATTCCGCCCACGATTCTGGACTTCTGCCTCGTGTTGGACATGTTTGGCGCGCCGGAGTAAGATCTACGCCGCGCCGAAGATCGCGCGCCGGAGTATTGTGCCATGCAAGTGATCGCCGATTTGTGCATCATTCCGCTCAACGCGGGGACATCGCTGTCTCCCTACGTGGCGGCGTGCGAGAAGGTGCTGCTGGACGCGGGCCTGAAAACCGAACTGCATGCCTACGGCACAAACATTGAGGGCGAATGGGACACCGTCATGGCGGCGGTCAAGCGCTGCCACGAGGTTGTCCATGAAATGGGCGCGCCGCGCATTTCCACCATTTTGAAACTGGGCACCCGCACCGACCGTCTTCAAACCATGGACGACAAGGTGCGCAGTGTGCGGGAAAAACTGTGACCGGACGTTCGTTGTGAATTCTATGCACCAAAACCCGAACACACCGCGTCATTGCGAGCGAAGTGAAGCAATTTCTTGGAACCATAGCCCAAACGCGGGCGAAAGCAGAGCAAGAGATTGCTTCGCTGCGCCCGCAATGACGTGCCCCAACCGCGCGCCGCGCGAAACCCGGAGGACCCTTCCATGCCCATCAACCTCATGACCACCATCGCCGGTTCCCTGCTGGAGAGTTTCTTCCCCAAAGGGTGGGACCTTGCCAAGCTGGACGAAATCTGCGCGCGCAAGCCCGAAACCATCACTGAACCCGAGGAGTGGTGGAACAAGAAGTTCGAGGCCGTCTCCTGCGAGACGCTGGCCGATTTCGACACCATGATGGGCCATGAAATCGCGCTGGAAATTGCCCACGCCAAGGCCGAGAAGAAGCAGATCGCCTTTATCCTGCCGGTAGGGCCGATGGGCATGTACCGCTGGGCCGTTTACTTCCTCAAGGCGTGGAATGTGGACTGCAAGCACGTCCACGGCTTCAACATGGACGAGTGGAGCGACGCCGAGGGCAACACCCTTCCCGCCGACGATCCCGGCGCGTTCCAGAACGCCATGGAGCAGGCCTTCTACGGCCCGCTCGACAAACTCACCGTCCCCACCAAACAGCGCCACTTCGCCACCGCCGCCGCGCTGCCCAAGTATGCCGCGCAAATCAAGCTGCTGAAGGAGAAGGGTGCCCGGCTGGTCACGGTCTACGGCATCGGCCGCGCCTGCCACATCGCCTTCTGGGAACCCCACTTCGCCGAAGACTACACGACGCTCGCCGCGTGGAAGGCCGACACCCACCGGCTCGGCGCCATGCTCTGCCCGATGACCGTCGAGCAGAACGCCATCACCAGCTTCAAGAGCCGCACGACGCTCGTGCCGACCCGCGCCAACACCGTCGGCCCGGGCCTCTTCCTCCAGTCCGACCGCTGCATTGGCGGCGCCGACGGCGCGCTGGGCCGCGGCATGATGTGGCAGGGCATGTCCCTGTGGGCGTCGCTGCACCACCAGCCCACCCAGTGGATTCCCAGCACCTTCATGCCGACCATGCCCGGACGCCTCTTCTTCCTCAAAGAACTGGCCGGGCCGCTGGAACCCGAGTGCAACTAAACTGACGGACAACGGAAGGATCGGCAACCATGACAACGATGATGGCAGTGGTGCTGGCGCTGGCCAGCTTTGGCGCGGCCAACACGGTGCCGCTCGCCGGCGATTACCAGGTCATTCAGCGCGGCCCGGACAACACGGGCGCGTGCTTCGTGCCCTTCGGCGTGGACGTGCCGGCGGGGGCGGTGATGAAGTTCAGCGTGACCCGCCATGGCCGTCCCGTGGTTTCGGGCGAGAAGAATAGCGGGGCGGCGACGCCCAAAGACAAGGCGGGCGTGGACGTCTCCGGACTCAAACCGGGCGGACCCTATTGCATCGACGTCACGGCGACAAGCGCCGACGGTGCCACCGTCGCCCACGCCAAGTTCGACAACATTCTCGTGGGCGACCTTTGGGTGCTGGCGGGCCAGTCCAACATGGCCGGTTCGGCGCCGATCAAGGAACGGCTCACCCCGGATCCACTGGTCAACATGCTCGGCATGGACGGCGTCTGGGGACCGGGCATCCCGCCGACGCACCGGCTGGTGGAGTCGGATGCGCGGGCGATCAAGGACCTGCTGCTCGGCCGCGGCGGCATGAAGTCGGAGGAGCAAATCACAGAGGCGGCCAAACAAAGTCACAACGGTGAATATGCCTCCGGCGGGGCAAGCTGCGACACCTTCTTTGCATCATGGCTTGCAAAAGAGACCAGCATCCCGCAGGGGCTCATTCCCACCGCCTTCGGCGGAACCTCGCTGGAGGAGTGGAGTCCCGACCTGCTGTCCAAGGGCGACGCCAGCCTGTACGGAAACATGATCCGCAGTGTTGTCCGCGCCGGGGGCCATGTGCGCGGCATGCTCTGGTACCAGGGCGAGTCCGACGCCTGCAACGGCGACCCGAAGATCTATGACACCTACTTCGACCGCTTCAAGCGCTTCGTTGAATGCACCCGCCGCGATTCCGGCAATCCGGACATGATCTTCGTCACCGCGCAGCTCGGCCGAACGGTAATCCTGCCCTGGGAGATCGAGGCGCACTGGGACGGGCTGCGAGAACAGCAGCGCCGCCTTGCCGCCGAGGTGCCGGGCGTGCACATGGTGCCCGCCGCCGACCTGGCGCTGAGCGACGGCATCCATGTCGGCTGGGACGGCCACAAGATCCTTGGCGTGCGCATGGCGCGCGTTGCGCTGCCGCACGTCATCCATGACGGCGACCGGCCCGGCATCGATCTGGCCTCGGTGCGTTTCGCCAACGCAGAGCGGACCGTGATCAACGTGGACTTCAACTACGTCGCGGGCAAACTGCAATCGGGCGGCCTCCCGCGCGGATTCATGCTGGCCCTCCCCGACCAGCCCGTGCGCGATCTGTTCTTCAATGTTGAGTTTGACGCCAACCGCCCGAACCGGGTGGTGCTTTACCGCGGCGCGGCCATTGACCCCGCCGCCAAACTCTCCTATGGCCAGGGCTTGAACCCCATCCTCAACATTACCGACAACGACGACATGGCACCGTGCAGTTTCGGCCCCGTCCCCATCGCGCCTTTTGAAGAGGCAAAGTAACCCCATAAAGGGACTTGCATTTCCTGAAACGCCTTCTATCCGCAAGCCGTGATTGTGTGCCGGGAAGGGCTTCAAAAGACGGGCATGATCCCCTCACAACCCAGCACAGACGACCCTTCCGTCTTTCCCGCGCAGGCGGGAATCCAGTCCCACCAAGGACTTACGCATATACGCGAAACAGGGGATCCCCGTTTCGCGGGGATGACGGAGGGAGAGATTTCGGTTTTGTGCCCCCTTTGGAGGGCCCGCCTGTGCGGGAAAGACGGGGGGGGGGCAATTGCATGTGGTGCCCAGTTCTTGGAAGACTGCAAGGCCGCGCGTCGCCGTCCCTTGATAAGATCACGACACGGATATGTCCGGAATTGCCCGGCCCTTGACTTGATGGGTTCTTGGGCTACGGCTTCCGCGTCGCCGGCTGCGCCGCCTGCACGGCCATCTGCTGCTGGATGTATTGGATGTTTCGGGCCGCCTGGGTGCCTGCGTTTGAGCCGGGTTCGATAGTCGCGACGCGCTGGTAGTTCGACAGGGCGCCCTGCGTGTCGCCCAACTGCCGCTGCGTGTCAGCCAGGCGGGTGAGCGCCTCCACATCGTTCGGTCGCACGGTGGCAGCGGTCTGGAACTGCGCCTCCGCGGCGTCCAGTTGCCCCATTTGGGTGTAGGCGTTGCCCATCTGTATATAGGGCGCGGACGTGTTCGGCTGCAGTTGCGCCATGGCCTGGTACTCCTGAATGGCCTGATCACCCTGTCCCTGCTGCTGGTAATAAGAGCCCAGCACACGGTGCGCGTCGGGCGAAGTTGGCGCCGCAGCCACCCATTGCTGCAGCGCGGCTCCCTGCTCGGCGGTCATGTTCAATTGCTGGTAGATGCCGGCCGACATGGCGTAAGATTGGGGATCATTTTGGCCTATGGACTGGAAAGCCGCCAGTTGCTGCAGCGCCTGGTCATCAATGCCGTTGCGGGCAAAGGCCTCGGACGCCATGTAGCGGGCAATCTTGTCGTCGGGCTGCGCCGCGATCCAATTCTGGTAGTCGCTCAGTTCCTCCTGGGAGTTGCCAAGCTGCCTGTCAACCGATGCGAGCTGCCGCCAGGCGCCGACGTTGCCCGGGTTCTGCTCCACACTCTGCTGGAGTTGCGCTCGGGCCTGGTCGAAATTGCCCGCCTTGATGGCCTCCTGGGCCGACCGGGACATTTCTTCGGACTTGGCCGCGTTGTCTTCTGAGACGGCTTTGCCGTCCGCGGACTTGCCTTTGGCGTTTGTTGCCACAGTGCCCTTGCCGCCCTTGCCGCCCGTGGCACCCGTGGCGCCCGCAGCCTTGCCTGTGGCGCCTGCTGCAGCAGCCGTTGAACCGTCCGCCGTGGCGCCCGCCGTGGCGCCTGCCGGCGTTCCGTCCGGCTGCTTGGTGTTGCCGCCGACCCCTTTCTTTCCAGAACGTGAGGGGTTAAATGCCTTTATTGCCCCGCCTTCGCCGGAGGCCGTCCCGCTGGCCGGGTCGAATTTGGCGTCCGTGGCGGTCTCGCCGTCCGCTCCTTTCTTGGATCGGTTTCCGGAGGGACTCCAGAAGTCGTCATTCCCGCCGCCACCCCCGTGCGCATGGCCAGCTTCGGTTTTGTGCGCATCTTTTTGCTTTTCCGCGGCGGCGACCCGCAATGCTTCGGTTTCGCCCTGCACTTTCCAAAGCCTCAGGGTCTGCATCATTGTGGTGGCCGCAAAGACCACCGCAACCACGCCCATAATAACGGTCAGCCGGTTTGTCATGGTTGAACACCTCTTCTGCGATAAAGACCTTGTCCGTGATTATAACATCATCCTTGCCGACAACGATCCAAACAGGCGCTATTGGGACGGGTATCCGGCGCCACCGCAAAGATCACCGTTGGAACCGGGACAAATACCTGCTACACTAGGCGAAAGTGTACGGACTGGCCTGGGATCAGGCCGCGAAAGGAGAAGCAATGAGAACGTCGGTATACAAACTCTTGAGCCTGCTGGTCATGCTGGCGGGAATGCTCCTGATGGCCGGGGTGGCTGGCCGCACCGGCATCATGACGGGCCTGATGGACAAGATGCCAGATCTGATTGTTCCCTTCTTCAAAATAGGCGGCGTTGTGGACTGGCAGCGAGTGGGCCTTGTCGCAGGTTCTTTCTTCGTCTTGGCGGGAATCAACGGCCTGTTTTTCAGGAAGTATTCCAGCGCGGGCAAAATGTCCTTCCGCACAGAGCGCGGGGAGATGGTCATCGCACTGGCTCCAATCCAGGAAAACCTTGTGCGGGTGGTCCGCGCGCTGCCTGAAGTGCGCCATGCGCGCATGCGCGTCACGCCGTCACGGGACGGCCAGCGGGTGCTGGTGCGGGCTGAGGTCAAGCTGCGGGACTCT
The DNA here is from genome assembly GCA_903922535.1 of Candidatus Hydrogenedentota bacterium. Next base: position 3,212 of record CAIXUF010000201.1, on the reverse strand, counting down.
GCCGGCCAGGGACTGCAAAAGACGGCAAACCTCGTGTCGGCATGCATTTACGAGGCGGTGAACAAGGCCATCGGTTTCGAAGACCGGACGACGGTGCAGCTTGTTATCAGGGGGGTGAAAGTGGACGCGCGCGCGGCCGCGCGTCGCCTGCGCGAGGAGGTGGGGGCGCGCATGGAACAGGAGACCTTGTGCCCGGTTGCGGTGCCACCCGCACCCCTCCCCATTGCGTCCGTCACGCCGGATGAGCCGAAGGCCGCCGTCCTGGTGCCTGTGGAGGCAGTCCTGCCGCCGCTGTGGGCGGTCACGCCGGACGTGCCGAAGGCGGTCGCCCCGGAGCCCGTGGAGGCAACCCTGCCGCCGCTGTCCCTGATCGAAACGGATGAGCCGGAGGCGGTCGCCCCGGAACCGACGGCAGAGGCACTGTCACCGTTGTCTTCATTCACAATGGACGAGCCGGCGTTCACCACCCAAAAGCCTGCGGAGAAAGCCGCTCCGACTTTCGCGGACATGCCCTTCGCGGTTGCCACGGCTCCCGACGATGATGCGGAAGACGGCGCAGTGCGGCGGGACTAGTCCACCGAGCCGCGCGGACGGCCCCCATCCATGTCCACCATTGACGTCCTGCAGTTCCTCAACCACCTGAAGGTGGAGCGCAACTGTTCGCGACATACCCTGCGCGCGTACATGCTCGACCTGCAGCAGTTTTGTGACTTTCTCGAAAACGGGCCGGTAGCGTTGCGCCGCGAGGACGGCGCGGCGCGCCCGGCCGCGTCGCTCGACACCATGCGCGGCGCCGACAGGGAGAAGATCCGCGCCTTTCTCGCCCATGTGCAGACGGCGGGCGGGTCACCGCGCACTTCGGCGCGCAAGCTCGCCGCAATCCGCGCGGCATACAAGTTCTTCGCGCGCACCGGCCGCGTGGACGCCAATCCCGCCATGGGTGTGCGGTCGCCACGGTTGGCGCGCGACCTGCCCGACGTGCTCACGATTCCCGAGGTGACCGCACTGGTGGAGGCCCCGGACCTGTCCGAGCCGCCGGGTCTGCGTGACCGGGCACTGCTCGAAACCCTCTATTCCACCGGCATCCGCGCCGCCGAACTGGCCGGACTGCGCATGGAGGACATGGACCTGACGCGGGGCATGCTGCGTGTGCTGGGCAAGCGCAAGAAGGAGCGGCTGGTGCCGGTGGGTTCGCTCGCAGTCCGCGCCTTGAAAGACTACCTTGCCGTGCGCAACGCCTTCGGCAAGCCCGAGCACCGCATCGTCTTTGTCAACGCCCGCGGCGGCCCGCTCACCACGCGCAGCGTGCAGCGCATTGTCGAACGCTACGTGTTGCAGGTGCTGCCCTTTCGTCGCGAGGTGTCGCCCCACACGCTGCGCCACACCTTCGCCACACACATGCTCGACGCCGGTGCCGATTTGCGCGTCGTGCAGGAGTTGTTGGGCCACGAGAGTCTTTCAAGCACACAAATCTACACGCATGTAAGCATCGAGCGCCTGCGCCAGGTCTACCGCGACGCGCACCCGCACGCATGAGTGTGCCGGGGTGCGGGCGTCTCGCCCGTGATCCAAGACCATGGGCCGGATGCCCATGCCATGGATGCCGGGAAGTCCCGGACGTTGCTGCGTGTTGTAACAGGGAGTCTACAATGGAGGTGTGCATATGAAACAGGTTGTTGTCACCCGCTTTGGCGGGCCGGAAGTGCTTGAAGTGCGAGAAGTTACGGTGCCGGAACCGGGTCCCGGCGAGGTGCGCATCAAGGTTGCCGCGGCAGGCATCAACTACGCGGACATCATGCAGCGCGACGGACTGTACCCCAATGGGCCGCAGCCGCCCTTTGGCGCGGGATTCGAGGTGGCGGGAACGATCGACAGAATTTGCCCCGGGGTGGCCGGATGGAAGGTGGGCGACGCGGTGATGGCGTTCTGCCAGAACGGCTACAGCGAATATGTCGCCACCCCGACGGCCATGCTGCTGCCCAAACCGGCGGAGCTGTCCTTCGAACAGGCTTCAGCGATTCCCTGCCAGTACCTGACGGCCTATCACGCCCTGCTCACACTGGGCCGCCTGAGGCCGGGCCAGACGGTGCTTGTGCAGGCGGCGGCGGGCGGACTGGGCACGGTGATGGTGCAGATCGCGCGCAACGTCGGCGCGACGGTCATCGGCACGTGCGGCAGCGCGGACAAATGCGCGCTGATCCGCGACTTGGGCTGCCATTTCCCCGTGAACTACGTTGCCGAAGACCTGGGCACGCGGGTGCGCGAAATCACCGCCGGACAGGGCTGCGACCTGATCATCGAGTCGGTCGGCGGCGACATGTTCGAGAAGAGCCTGCACTGCCTCAAATCGCGCGGCGTGCTGGTGACGCTGGGCGTGGCGAGCAAGAACGTGCCCACGCTGAGTTCGATAGAGTTGCTCGCGAACAACTGGACCGTGGCCGGATTCCATCTTATGGGATACACCTCCGACATGGAGGCCATGGGCCATGCACTGGCCGACCTCAAAGGGTGGCTGGATGGCGGCAAACTGACCGTCATCGTGCGGCACGCCTTCCCGCTGGACCAGGCTGCCGAAGCGCACCGCCAGATCTCGGACCGCAAGACGGTGGGCAAAGTGGTGCTGACGACGGGATAGCGCGCGGAATGCAAGTCCAATTCACCGAATCGGGGGAGGTGAATCAGCGCCGCCCAGGTCCGGGCAGAAGTCCCGGGCTTTGGAGGCGCACCTTGAACACAGACGGGCCCGCAGTGACATAAAGCGCCTTCGCGTCTGCATCGCCAAAGGCGCAGTTGGACGCTTCGGGAATGCTGATTAGTTCGAGCCTCTTGCCGCCCGGCGCAATGACATGGATGCCGTCCTTGGCCGAACACCAGACATTGCCGTCCGGATCAACCTTCATGCCGTCCGGCACGGGGAGCGTGTAAAATTCGCGGCTGTTCGACAACGTGCCGTCGGCTGCCAGATCGAACGCGCGGACATGGTTGCGCACCGTGTCGCTGACGTACAGCGTCTTCTCATCCGGGGAAAAGGCCAGGCCGTTGGGCGTTTCAAAATCCTTTCCCAACGCGCGGGGCGTCTCGCCCGGTTTCACCGCGAACACGCCCGCAAAATCCAATTCCGCGGCGGGGTCCTTGAGGCCTTTGGGCAAACCGTAGGGGGGATCGGTAAAGAAAATTGTGCCGTCCGAGCGGACCACCACGTCGTTCGGGCT
>CAIXUF010000200.1 GCA_903922535.1 Candidatus Hydrogenedentota bacterium | reverse complement strand
GATACCGGCCTTCACGGCTACGCACGATCCGCAATTTGGCACGGTCCAGTCCGAAGGTGAGTTTTCCTTCCGGTGACACGGTGGTTTTCACCAGTCCGGCCACGACGCGCCCAGCCCGGTCGCGCGCGGCACCGAGTTTCTCCAGCAATTGATCGCGGGTGAGGTCCTGCTGTTGAAGTTGATGGAGGCGTTGCCAGCAGGTTTTGAGTTTGCGCCGGCGCATGGCACGTTCCTTGCCGGTGCGAGCGCCGCTTTCGGCCAGGACATAGAGTTCGCCTGCCTGTGGCAGCAGCTTCACGCGCAGTTGCGGGCGTACCTCCTGCCAGGGCTTCTGGGCCAGTTCCCTTTCCAGTTTGGTCAGCCGGCCCTTGGGCGTGCCCACCAGATAACTCACCTTCGCATCGCTCTGCCGCAACTCGGCCAGTACCGCTTCGGTAGGGATGCCCCGATCCATCACCCAGATGCGTTCGGCGCGGCCGTAACGCTTGTGGATGAGTTGCAGCATGTCCCGCAGCGTGGTTTTGTCAGCGGTGTTGCCGGGGAACATTTCGTAAGCCAGCGGCAGACCCTCCGGCGTGACCACCAGGGCCACGATCACTTGGACACAGTCGCTGCGCCGGTCGCGGCTGTAACCGAAGCGGCGCGGATCGGTTTCATTCTCCGGCACGTCGCACTCGAAGTAAGTGGAGGTCAAATCGTAGAGCAACACATCAAACTTCGCGCCGAACAGATCGCTCCAGCGCCCGCGCAGATGGGCAAAGAGCGCGTCCTTGTGTTCGAGCAGGCCGTCGAGGCCGCGATAAAGCGTGTCATCCTGCGCGGCGCGATCATCCACGCCCAGCAGATCGGCCAAGGCCGTGGTGCCAAACCAGTGCCGGTGCAAGCGCCATTCACTGCCCGGCGAGAGCAGACGATAAAGCGTCAGCAGCCGGAGCACCTTTTCCCAGTCCATGCCTTCACGACTGCGCCCCAGCCGGGGCGCGAAGAAGGTGTCCAGTTGGAGTTCGCGCCAGAGTTGATCGCCCAGCCAGCACGCGCCCCAGGTGCGGGGGCGGGAGAGTTGCAATCCATCCAGACGCACCTGCACGGCAAAGGTGTCACCCGCGGGCGGAGTGCGGTCCTCGGGAAACAAGGCGCACTGGCGGGCCTGACCTGCCTGTTCATCAAAGACCTCGATGGTCTTTTGCCAGGCGGTGCGCTGGGAGTCGTTGATTTCGCCCAGGTAGAGAACATGGCGTTGCCCCACACCCCGTCCGATGCGACGGCTCTCGACAATGGACCAAGAGCGATGCTCCTTGCCGTCCTTGCGTCGCGTGCTGCACTTAAGAAACATGCCCTCAGTGTAGCGGGAAAACGCCCGGAGAGAAGAGGCTGGGTCGCCACTACACGCCGTTTTGAATCGACAAACCCGCAAATCCCGAACAAATCCACACCTCCACCCCGCGAAAAAAGTCAAACGGTGGGTCGAGTAGCGGAAGTCGGGCTAGCGGGAGCCGGCCGGGCCCGCGACGAAAAATTTGCCCGGGCCCGCGCGGCGGAAGGGGGCTGCCGGACGGGGCTTGCGCCCGTCGGTCTGGCGCCGGTGGCAGGGCCGGCGACGGACCGGGCGGCATTCTCCGCGGCGGGAAGTTGCGGCCTTGCTATTTGTGGAGGGGATTTTAGGATGACCCAAACGCATCGTGAAATTGAAAGTCAAACCGCCAGCCCGCAGACTGAAGGTGTTTGTCACGGGTTGTTTCGACATGCTTCACAGCGGTCATGTGCGTTTTTTGCAGGAGGCTGCGCGCTGGGGGGACGTCCACGTGGGGATAGGCGCGGACCGCACGGTTGCGGAGTTGAAGGGGCGT
>CAIXUF010000199.1 GCA_903922535.1 Candidatus Hydrogenedentota bacterium | reverse complement strand
GCTGCGCAACACGCCCATCCCCGAAGAGACCTTCGCCCCCGACGGCCCAAGATTCCAGATACGCTTCGCAAAAGCGCCCCCGTAACCACCCGCAGCCGGGAACCCCTGTTCGTAACCGCCGCTGACGCCCGCCCCTGACCTGCCCCTAAACCACCCCAAAGGGGGAACTCTGTCAAAACGCACCGAGACCGGCCATGCCGGATTTCCCTGATTCCCATTTCACGCCGCTTTGGGAGTGTCAAACCTATTGCATCTTACGGTATCTTGTGCTAGGCTGATTTCGCTGGTACGATAGAATTCTGGCAGTGCTGCCGAGGAGTTGGCCAAGCGGCAACCCGGTCGGACGCATAGGGAAGGTGTAGTGGGCGGATGTGTCTCACGGTGTGTGTGGTCTTTCTCCAAATCCCAAAGCACGGCTCGTGGTGTGTTCTTGGACCGCATTTTGGAGCATGGACCGATGCGGTCGTGGCAACTTTCAGGTACTCGACGGCTCTTTGAACCCCGCGATGAACCGGCCAACCCCAAAGGCCCAAGAAAGGAAAATCACACATGAAGTCTCCCCTGTCCCCTCCCCACAGCCGACTTTCATGGCGCTCCGGAGCCCTTGGCGGCCTCCTGCTGCCGGCGCTGATCTTCCTGTGCGCCGGCGCCGCCACGGCGGACTGTTTTCAAAGCCAGATCGACATGGACTTCTTGCTCAACGTGCTCCAGCCCAACACAGGCATGCCGCATCCGGGACTGTCCGCGGTGATGACAACCTGGGACACCGCCTTGTGGAGCACCGTCACCTACCAGCAGGGGCCAAGCCTTTCCGGCGCGGACAATGACAACAACGGGATCATCGACGACGACCAGTTTGATCTGCTGGCCGCCGTCCGCGACGGCGCCGCCGATGTGGTGGCGAACATTCCCGCAGACCGCGTGACGGCCATCAGGACGGCTTTCAACAACAACGTCACGAATATTCAAAACATAGAGATCACCATCAACAACGTCAACATCAAAGCGCTTGGCGGAATTGTCAACATCACCAAGAACGTCACGACCGGACAGACCCTGACCCTGTCCGTGCTGGGGCAGACCATAAACACCGACGTCCCCAGCGTCTTCAAGGCGGACAATGCCATCCTGGCAACGATGGGAACCCTGGGCAGGGATGCCGTGCTGGATACGGCCGCGTGCTACATGACCATCGGGGACGCCAACTCGGTGACGCACCTGCAAAGTCTTATGAAGGCGCTCGCCAAGGGACTCGCCGGCGCGATGACGACAGCCCTGGTTGGCGGCTCCAGCAGCACGGTCACCATTAACAGCGTAACCGTAAAACCCAACGGGGACATTGTCGTTGTGCTGACCTATTCGGGCATTCAGTTGACCGTAACAACGCTGGGGACCGAGATCATCACCGCGGCGAACAATTTTGGCGCGGCCTTCAACACGACCGCCCTGACCGCCCTGCCGGCGTATCTGGGCGCCGCGGGCGACCTGAACGGGGACGGCACGACCAACCTCAGTTCCTTCAGCAGTTCCGGGGGAAACCGCCAGACCTTCCTGGCCCTGGAAGGCATTGTGAATCCGCCCCCGCAAATCACGGCCCCGCCGCCATCGCTCAACCTGACCAGCGGCGACCAGGGCAGCATGTACATCAGCTATACGGACGTGCTGGGGGGTGAAACGGCTGCGTTCAAATGGGAACAAATTGACAACGTGAAGTACGCGACACAGGGCGCGCCCGTTTCCGGCGCTGACACCCTGGAATTCGGCTACGCCCTGCCCACAGCCACCGGCGGCCAGTTCTACACCGCGACGATATGCGATTCGCTGTGGACCCGCCGCTCCGCTCCCGGCGTCCTTAAGGTGACCGCCGCGACCTTCACGATTGCACAGCAGCCCGTGGGTTCGTCCACCCTGGCGCCCGGCGGCAGTTTCAGCATGAGCGTGAAGGCGCACGGCGGCACGGTGGTGCCCACGTACCAGTGGCAGATCAACAATGGCGTCGGCTGGACCAATCTTTCCAGCGCCACCCAGGCCACCCTGGATCTCCCCTCGCTGTCAGGCGCCGACCAGGGCAGCTACCAATGCCTCGTCACCGGCGACAATGGCGCGGGCGCGGTGACACTTACGTCGAACAGTGCGGTCATTCAAGTGATAACCGCCGCCCCCAACGTGGTGGGCATGGCGCAGACGGATGCGGCCGCGCAAATCGTCCTGGCGGGCCTGACGGTGGGCACCATCACAGAGGTGTACAGCGACACGGTTGATCCCGGAAACGTCATCAGCCAGAATCCGAACGCGGGCGCGAGTATCATGCTGGGCGGATCGGTTGCGCTTGTCGTCTCCAAGGGGCTTCAGCCGCTGACCGTTCCCAACGTGGTGGGCATGACGGAGGAGGAGGCGGACGCGGCCTTAACCGGCAACGGCCTGCTCACCGGCGCGGTGACCCTGCAGTTTAGCTCCACCGTGGCGGCCGGGCTCGTCATCAGCCAGAATCCTGCGGCAGGTGCCGAAGTTGCACCGGGGTCGGCGGTGGATCTTGCCGTCTCCAAGGGACCGCAGCCGACCACCGTACCCAATGTGGTGGGCATGGCGGAGGAGGCGGCGGAATCGGTGCTGGCCGGAGCGGACCTCATCGCCGGTGTAATCACCCGCCAGTACGATGACATCGTGGCAGCGGGCGCGGTTGTCAGCCAGACTCCCTCGCTGGGCGAGGTGGTGCCTGTCGGCAGCCCCGTGGCCCTGACGGTGTCCCTGGGGCCGAAGCCCATGACGGGTTCCATCGTCATCAACGGGAACGCTTCCATAACAAAGACCACCGCAGTTACCCTGTCACTGATCTGGACGGGCGGAGCGGGGACCGGCGTGGTCCGGATGCGCTTCAGTGATGACGGCGCGCATTGGACCGCCTGGGAGACACTGCACCCCACAGTTGCCTACACGCTTCCCGCCGGGGACGGTTATCACACCGTGCGGGTCCAGTTCCGCGACTCGACGGGCAGAATCTCCGACACGTACAGAGACTACATCCTGCTGGACACTATGGCGCCCACAGGCAGCATCATTATCAACAACGGCGCATCAAGCACCACCAGCCAGTCCGTGACGCTGAACCTGACGTGGACTGACGGCTCAGGTTCCGGCGTCTGGGGCATGCGGTTCAGCAACGACGGCGCCCATTGGAGCCCCTGGGAAACGCCGGCCGCAACGCGCGCATACACGCTGCCGCTGCCAACCGGCCGCCAAACGGTGCGGGTGCAGTACCGGGACAAGGCGGGCTACAACTCCGCGGTCTACAACGACTACATCACTGTGCTGGCCCATTGAGGCAGGCGGCAGTCTTGCGTGTTTAATGCGCCGGGCCGCCGCCTACCCCCGCCCTCGCGGGAAAATGCCCCGCGGCAGCACCGCGGCAAGCAGGTAGGCGGCGGCGGCCGCAAGAATGATTACCGGCCCGACCGGAAGGTCGGGCCGGTAACTGATCGTGAGTCCGGCCATGCAGCATGCGGCGCAGATCAGGCAGGCAAGCACCATCATCTGCGCCAGCGACCGCGCGAAACGGCCCGCCGTGGCGGCGGGCAGCGTGAGCAGCGCGATGACGAGCACGACGCCGACAACCATGGACAAGGCCACCACAGTCAGCGCGGTCAGCGTGAGCAAGAGGATGTAGTAGGCGTCGACGCGCAGGTTGCGCAGGCGGGCGAACTCTTCGTCGAAACACACCGCCTGGAACTGGTGGAAGAACCACCACACGATCAGGATTACTGCCGCGTCGAGGCCCGCCAGCAGCCACAGGCTCTGGTTGGTCACGAGCAGGATGTTGCCGAAGAGGTAGCCCATGAGGTCCTGGCTGTAACCGGGTGTGGCGTAGAGGAAGAGGATGCCCGCGGCCATGCCCACGGACCACACGGCGCTGATGGCCGTGTCCTCGCGCTCACGCCGCCGCAGGGAGACCCAGCCGATGACCACCGCCGACAGCAGCGCCGCGAACAGCGCCCCGTGCACCGGCTTGAGCCAGGTCCAGCCCCAGGCCACGTTGAGGTAGCACGCCGCACCGAGCCCGCCCAGCACGCAGTGCGACACGCCCGCGGCGATGTAGCTGATGCGCCGCACGACGACGTAGGTGCCCACGGTGCCGCAGCACAGGCTGACCAGCAGCGCCGCGAACAGCGCGTTGCGCGCGAGCGGATGGGTGAGCGCGGCCTGCCAGAAATCAAGCATCGGCCGGCCCTCCGGTCGCGCCGCCCGGCACCAGGGCAAAGCCTGTGATGTGCCGCATCAAATCCTCGTCGAGCCGATCCGTGGCAGGGTGCGCGTGCACGCGCCGGTTCACGCAGTAGATCGTCTCCAGGAACCGCGACGCGACCGCCGCGGTGTGCGTCACCAGCAGAATGGTCATGTGCCCGCGCAACCCCTCCAGCACGCGCGAAATGGCGTCCTCCGCCGTGGCGTCCACGTTGGAGGTGGGCTCGTCGAGCAGCAGGATCTCGGGATCGGTCACCAGCCCGCGCGCGATGAGCACGCGCTGGCGCTGGCCGCCGGAAAGGCTGTTGAACCAGCGCGGGCCAAGGCCGTCGAGGCCGACGGCGTGCAGCGCCTCCACCGCGCGCTCCCGCGCCTTTTGGCGCGGTGTGCATGCGCCGCCGAGGCAGCCCATGCGCACCACCTCCTCCACGCGCACCGGAAAGAGCGGGTCGCACGCAAAATGCTGCGGCACATAGCCAATGCGTTCCCGCGCCCGCACGGGGTC
>CAIXUF010000198.1 GCA_903922535.1 Candidatus Hydrogenedentota bacterium | reverse complement strand
GGCGCAATGCCTCCGAGGCGGCCACCATGCGGCGGGCACGCTCATCCAAGTGGGGCCACAATTGCATCAACGGCTGGCAATCGCTTCCGGTGCTCTTTTCCATGCCCCCAGTATAACAATCGAAAGTGCTTTTGTAAAGGTTATTTATTGACGGCTACTAAATGCGCGTTCGCCGCGCGGCAGCGCAAGTCTTCTTGTTGGTTTTTGCCTTGGGCAGGCCCGGCTCTGCCCCCGGTTTCGCGGCCGGGGCCTAAACTGGGGTGATTTGCGGCGTTTTCAGGATGCCAGGCGGGCTATCTAGGCCACCGTCACCGCAGTGACACCTAACATGAGCTGCGCCATCACCTTGACCGCGCGCCGCGAACCCGCACAAACGCGCACCGTGGTTGGCGTGCCCGAACAGCTTGTCCCTGACCGAGGACGCAAGCATCGCCTCATGAACCTCCTGCGCCACGTTGTCCCTGGAAGAAGCGGCGAAAGCCCGCGAGAAAGCGGATTCGCTGACGATCTGGGACACGCACCCGGCCGTCGGGATAGGTCATCATCCCGAACACATTGAGGGATCTTGTCCATTCCGACGCCACGGCAGGGCAAAGATCCTTCGCTTCGCTCAGGATGACAAAACCGAATTGCCCCTATCTGCCTGGCAATTCAGTGCCGCGGTTCATGATCTCCACATATCCGGCATAGCTGAACAGGCGGTTGCGTTTCCGGTCGGTGAGTTCCCGCGCGATGCCGAGTCGTTCCAGGTGGCCCAACACCTTGTTGACCGTGGCCGGGGTGATGCCTGTCTTCTTTACCAACCAGCCCGAAGTGGCGATAGGGTGTTCCATTAGCGCCCGGTGAACCCGCAATATAGATACGGCCGCCCTGCCGAGACCGTTAATTCTATCCCGGTCCTGATTCGACAGGTTGAGCAACTGCTGCGCCGTTTCCACCGCCTGCGTGGCCGTGACAATCACCGCTTCGGCAAAGAATTCAAGCCAGGCTTCCCAGTCGCCGGTCATGCGCACGCTGTTGAGCAGTTCATAGTATTGTCGGCGGTAGGTCTTGAAGTAGAGGCTCAGGTAGAGCATGGGTTCCCGCAGCACCTTTTGTTCAAACAAGAGCAGCGTGATTAGCAGGCGGCCGAGACGGCCGTTTCCGTCGAGAAACGGGTGGATTGTCTCGAACTGCACATGAGCCAGGGCTATCTTGAGCAGGACCGGGGTTGGCTCGGGCTGGTCGTGCAGGAAGTGTTCGAGTTTGCCCATGCAGTCCAGCACCGCATCGGCCGGGGGCGGGACAAAGGCCGCATTGCCGGGCCGGGTGCCGCCAATCCAGTTCTGGCTCCGGCGAAACTCGCCCGGCGTCTGACCGCTGCCCCGGCCCTTGGCCAACAGCACACCGTGGACATCCCGGAACAGACGCAGTGACAGGGGCAACCCCTCTTTCAGCAACCGCAAGCCATGGTTGAGTGCCGCGACATAGTTGCTGACCTCGCGGACGTCATCCAACGGAACGCCCGGCTGCTGGTCCAGTTCGTATAACAGCAGGTCCGAGAGCGAGGACTGCGTTCCCTCGATCATGGAGGAAAGGACCGCCTCCTTGCGGACATACATGTACAGAAACAGCGAAGTGTCAGGCAAGAGGAACGAAACACTGTCCAACCGTGCCAAGGCCATCAGCGCCTGGTCGAATTTTTCGCGGAGGTCCGGAGTCCAGTCGATAGACGGACGGGGCGGCAGCGGCGCAGGGACAAAGGCCCGCGCCTTCTCCCCGACCGTCGAAATAGTCACGTATTTTCCCTGAAGATCACGCTTCATCACGATTCCTCGAACCTAAAATAAGCATCTGCGTTATTTTAGGTTTGTGCCTTATCCTAAAATAACAGACAGCGGCGGAAATAGCAAGTCCACGGTACCATTGCTTCAGGGCGAACGCATCTAAAACTACGGAATAGTGGATTTTCTCTTTTGCCGGGTTATCCCCCCTTTCTATCCTGCTTTTTCTTGTCCCGTTCTTTTCGCGTGGCGCGGATGATCTCTTCGGCGTACTGCTCTGCCAGTTCG
>CAIXUF010000197.1 GCA_903922535.1 Candidatus Hydrogenedentota bacterium | reverse complement strand
CCATCGACGTGGTGCAAAACCTGCCGGCAGTCGGTGCGCCGGGGCTGGCGGGGCTGGCGCTTGCCGCAGCGGCCTGCGCCGCGCGTGCCCTGCGCCGCCGCCGGCGGCCATAACGCCGCCGCCGCGCTTTTCTTCCGCCGCCGTTCCAAGTAGAATGGAGTACGGTCCACTTGGGGCGCGGTGCCCCGCGGAAGAGAGGCAATCTATGAGCGAGCAAATGGAACTGTTGTACGCGGAACGGCTCAAGCGCTACACGACGGCGCTGCGCAACGGCAAGCCGGACCGGATTCCCATCCGCCCCTTTGTGGCGGAGTTCACCGCCAAGTATGCGGGCTACACCTGCCAGGAGGTGACGCAGGACTTCGAGAAGGCCTTCACGGCCGCCCGCAAGTGCGCCACCGACTTCGACTGGGACGCCGTCGTCGGCAACATGGTCTACGTTTGGACCGGCCTGACGCAGGCCATCGGCCTGAAATACTACCGTGCGCCCGGCGTGGGCCTGTCGCCCCAGACCGGCTTTCAGTACCTCGAACCCCCCGAGGGCGATGCCTTCATGCGCGAGGACGAGTACGACCAGCTTGCCGCGGACCCGACAGGCTTCCTGTTCAACGTGTGGCTGCCGCGCGTCTCGACGGACGTGGTCGCGCCGGGCCAGCCCAACACCTTCCGCAACAACATGTCCTTCCTCAAGGGCGGCATGGCGATGATGAACTACTTTGGCGGTTTTCCGCGCCAGGGCGACATGCTGCGCGCCGAATGCGGCACCGTCGGCGCCATCGCGGGCATCTTCAAGGCGCCGCTCGACATCCTCGCCGACAAGCTGCGCGGCTACATGGGCCTGACCATGGACCTGGTCTACCAGCCCGAAAAGGTGAAGAAGGCCTGCGAGGCGCTCATGCCGCACCTGTTGCACGTGGCGCTGTCCGGAGCCGACCCCGACAAGAACGTGCCCATCGGCTTCTGGATGCACCGGGGCTGCGTGCCTTTCATCACGCAGGATCATTTCGACACCATTTTCTGGCCCACGCTCAAGCCGATCATCGAGGAGCTGTGGCGGCGCGGCCACCAGACGCTTTTCTATGCCGAGGGCAAATGGGGCGCCCATTTGAAGAACTTCGCCGAACTGCCCGAGGGCAGCATCGTGTTCCACTGCGATCGCGACGACATCTTCGAGGTGCACCGCGTGCTGGGCCACAAGTTCTGCATCAGCGGCGGCGTGCCCAACTACCTGCTGGCCTACGGCACCCCCGAAGAGGTGCGCGCCTGCTGCAAGAAGATCATCGACGGCGTCGCGCGCGACGGCGGCTACATCATGGACGCGTCGGCCATCATCCAGAACGACGCGCAGATCGAAAACGTGAAGGCCATGACCGATTTCACCCGTGAATACGGTGTGTACTGAGCCAAGGGAGACGGATGCAATGAGCGAAGAAATCAAGCGCGACCCGGGCGTCTGCATTCCCTGGGAAGAAAAGCTGAAAGAACTGCCCGAAATGCTTGGCGACGAAGAAATCGTGAAGAACACGTGGGAGAGCATCGACTCCCTCGCCTACACCTACATCTGGCACTGCCTGCTGTCGTTCTGAGGGCGGGCCCATCCGGTTATGCAGGGGAGGCTGCCTCGCCTGTCGGCCTGCAGCCAACCCCCAAAGGACGACGGGCAGGGACGTGTCTGTGCCTGGCGGAAACCCTGTGATATGGCCGAAGAGTTGGAATACATGTCAACTCAAGTCCGGTTCAGGAGAGTTAGACTAACATATCAGCCCATTTCGAGACTGAGGGCAGACGGGTTGCCGAATGGCCCGAAGGATTTGTCCCGCAAAAATCAGGAAAGGGGTGGCATGAACACCCGACATGGAAATCGCAGCGTTTTAGGTTTCGCGATTCTTTCACTTTTGTTGTCCGCAGGGGCGCTGGCCGCCCCCGAAGCAAGGCAATCCATCCCGGGGACAGCATCCACCATCGGAGTCAACGGCGGTCGAACCGTGATTTCCGGCGTGCCATGGGCTCCGGGACCAGGCAACGACAAAGTCATTTACGGCACCGACGACCGTCTGGACGTGTATCAGGAGACGGACCCAGCCCGCAAAGCGCTGGCCGCGTCCGTCTGTGCGCTGGTGTACACCGCGGACCTGGCCGCTGTCAGCGGCGGCGGATGGCATCTCACCACCAGCGCCTTCCGCTATCAGGGACTCCCCCCCTGCGCGGGCGAACGCTTTGCCAGCCAGCCAACGTCTGCCTATTGCACCGGATTTCTCGTGGGGCCGGACATCGTGGCAACCGCCGGCCACTGTTACGACACAAATGATTTTGCCGGCACCCGTTTTGTTTTCGGCTTTGAGATGAAGGATGCCAGCACGCCCAACACCGACCTGATGGCGGATGAGGTGTACACCGGAACCAAGCTGCTGGGGCACCAGTTGAACACATCCACCGCGATGGACTATTCGATTATCCAACTGGACCGCGTCGTGACCGCCCCCGGTGCCGTGCCGCTGACCATCCGCCGTACGGGGGACGTGCCGCTGAACGCGGCCGTGGGCGTAATCGGCTACCCGTCCGGCCTGCCGGAGAAGATCGCCTTTGGCGCCACCACGCACGTGATCGACAATGCCGCGGCGGGCTACTTTGTGGCCAACGTGGACACCTATGCCGGCAATTCGGGTTCGCCCGTGTTCAACGCCGTCACGAACGTGGTCGAGGGCATTCTGGTCCGGGGCAACGACGACTTCAACCTAAACAGCGGCTGTTTCTCTTCCAGTGTGCTCCCGGACAGCACGGCAGACGCGGAGCAGGCGAGCAAGGCGAGCACCTTTGCCTCCTTCGTGCCCGCGTTGGGCGGAACAGGACAAATCGCACTTGATCATGGTGTCTATTCCTGCGCCGCCGCCGTGGGAATCACCGTGACCGACACCAACGCCGCGGGCACGACCCAGCAGGTTACGGCAACCTCGGGCGTGGGCGACACCGAAACGGTAACCCTGACCCAGACCGCCGCCGGTTCCCACAAGTTCACCGGGAGCCTTCCGCTGACGGCGGCGGCGGTCACCGCCCAGGACGGAACGCTCAGCGTCGCCGATGGAACGCCAATCACCGTGGTCTACAGCGACCAGAGCAACGCCTTGGGCGTGCAGGAAAACATCTCCGAGATTGCCCAGGCGGACTGCGCGCCCCCCGTGATCAGCAACGTCACGTTCATCACCATCAGCGAGACTTCGGCGGCGGTGCAGTTCCAAACCGGCGAAACCGCCACCGGCGCAATCGCCTACTCCGCCACCGCCTGCCACGACCCCGGCGCGTCGTCCGTGTCAACGGCTGCCGGAACCAGCCACAGCACCGTGTTGACCGGGCTCACTCCGAACACCTCCTATTTCGTCACCATCACGGCAACCGACGCCGCCGGCAACAGCGCGACCAGCGACAACAGCGGCAACTGCCTCACCTTCACCCCCAGCGTCAGCGCCGATCCCGTAATCGACGGCGGCTTTGAACTGGGCGATGCCAATCCCGTCTGGACCCAGGGTTCGACGGCCTACGACACCGTCATTTGCAATGGGGACTGCCTCAAATTGGGGGAGACCTACGGACCATTTGCCGGCGCATGGTGGGCGTGGTTCGGCGGCGTCGAGGGCGGGACCGAGGACGACTATGCCGCGCAAAGCGTCACCATTCCGGTGGCCGCCTCCGCGCTGCTCACCTTCCAACTGGAAATGCCCGCCGCGCATGTGCCCGGATATCTGCGGGTGCTGATGGACGGCACCCAGTTGTTCCAGGCCACCCAGGCCGATGCCGCCACGTATGCCGCCTACCAGCAGGTGAGTGTTTCTGTGTCCGCATATGCCGACGGCACGGCGCACCTGCTCCGCTTTGAGGGCCACACCGATGCCACCGGCACTACCCAGGTTGCCACCAATTTCTTTGTCGACAACGTCGGCATTTCCCCGTCCAGCGAGGGCGAAACCCCGGTCCAGGTGACCGTGCCGGGCGTCCAAGGCCTTGCGCAGGCCGCCGCCGTGACCACGCTGCAGTCGGCGGGCCTGACCGCGCAGGTCGTCTCCGAGCAGTGTAGCAACACCTATTCCAAGGGCCAGATTGTCAGCCAGAACCCGGCGGCCGGCGCTTCCGCGACGCAGGGTTCAACGGTGGCGCTGGTTGTTTCCACCGGAGCCTGCACGGTTCCAGTGGAGGGAGAGACGGCGGAGGGGGAAGGTGAGGGTGAGGGCGAGGGCGAGGGCGAGGGCGAAGGTGAGGCTGCCTTGGTTGCCCAGGCGCTCTACGACGCCTTTGCCGCCGCCGACACCAACCACGACGGCGTGCTGAGTATCGCCGAGGCGCAGGCGGCCCAGCCGGAACTTACGACCACGGACTTCTTGAACATTGACACCAACAGTGACGGCAGGATTTCGAAGGACGAACTGTCCGCCTATCTGAATATCAATCCCGGCTGCACCTGCAGCAAGTCCGACTTTACCCTCAGCGGTTTGCAGAAACGCCTTGGCGATTTTTTCCTGGGCGGGCTGAGCCTTGCCGTGTTGATGCTGACGGCCAAACGCCGCGCGCGGTAGACCGCATATTCCGCCCGTCATTGCAAGCCCACCACCGTCATTGCGAACGAAGTGAAGCAATCTCTTGTCACCATGGCTTTGGGCGGGCAAGAGATTGCTTCACTTCGTTCGCAATGACGGCTGTCGCAGGGCGTTAACGGTCGGTTCACAGTGCATTGTCCGCCATTTTCTTGCCGTATTGACGGGGCGTGGAGTAACATCCGCGGCGAAGGAGTTCCCCGATGAAAGCTGTAATCATGGCGGCGGGCAAATCGACCCGGACCTATCCCCTTACCCTGACCCGGCCCAAACCACTGTTGCCGGTGCTGGGCAAGTCCATTCTGGCCTGGCAAATTGAGGCGCTGGCCCCGCTGGTGGACGGCGTGATCCTTGTGGTCGGATACCGTCAGGAGATGATCCGCGAGCGCTTCGGCAGTGAATATCTGGGCGTCCCGATCACCTATGTCGAGCAGTTGGAGCAGCGCGGCACGGGCCATGCCGTCCTCCAGTGCGCCTCCTGCGTGGACGGGCCCTTTCTCGTGCAAAACGGCGACGATCTTTATGACCCGGGCGACCTGGCGCGGCTGGCCGCGGCCGATTCTGCGGCGCTGGCCATGGAAGTGCCCGACCCGCGCCTCTACGGCATCTATGAGACCACCGGTGACGACCGCGTGGTGCGGCTGGTGGAAAAGCCGGCGGAGATCTTCTCCAACCTGGCCAATATCGGCGCGTACAAGCTCCCCGTGGAAGTGTTCGACATTCTGCGCGACACGCCCCCCACGGTGCGCGGCGAGATCGAGGTCACTTCCGCGGTGCATGTTCTGGCCGAAACGAGCGGATTCCGTGTCGTCCGCACCCAGGGCTACTGGCTGCCGGTCGGCTATCCGTGGCACCTGCTCGACGTGAACAAGTATTTCCTTGACCATTGCCTGGTGCCGGGCATCGAGGGCGAGGTCAGCGACCGCGCCACCATTACCGGGCCGGTCCACATCGGCCCCGGCACGGTGGTCCGGTCCGGCGCGGTGATCGACGGGCCCGTTTACATCGGCCGCGACTGCACCGTCGGCCCGAACTGCTGGATTCGTCCCTATACCGTGCTCTGCGACGGGTGTGGTGTGGGCCATGCCAGCGAGATCAAGGGCTCCGTGCTGCTGGAGGACGCCCACGCGCCGCACCAGAACTACGTCGGTGACAGTGTCATCGGCGCCCATGCGAATCTTGCCTGCGGCACCATCACCGCCAATGTGCGCCACGACGGACAGAACGTGAAGTCCATGATCGGCGGCACGCTGGTTGACACGGGCCGCCGCAAGCTGGGTACGATTCTGGGCGACCACGTGCACACGGGCATTAACACATCGATCTATCCGGGCCGCAAGATCTGGCCGAACCTGTCCTCCCGCCCCGGCGACGTGGTTCAGCGGGACGTTACGGAGTAGTCCCGGCGGCCGGACGGACCGCATTTCCCCTGGAACGCCGCAGGGTCTGAAGGAGCACGACCGCGCCCCAGAGTATCCCCGCAAGCAGGGTCACGCCCGACATCGTCATGCCCAACCGGAAACTGGCCGGTGCATAACGGAACTCAACGGTGTGCGGCCCCTTTGGGACAGCCACTGCCCGGAAGGCATGATAGGCGGGCACAATCTCCACGGGCTTGCCGTCCAGCCAGGCGTGCCATCCCGGGAAATAGGCGTCCGCCAAGACTAACATCGCGGCTGCAGCGGCGTCGGTTTCCACGGTGACCCGCGAGGTCTCATACCGGGTTATCTTGGCCGTGCCCGGATTGCCCTCGAGGGGTGCGGGCACGCCCGTCTTGGGGGCCGTTTCCAGCACAACAACCTGCGCCGGATCGAAGTCATCCTCCTTCAGCCGCCTGAAGGTGCGAACCGGGTCGCCGATGACCTCTGATCGGCCCACCAGCCGCGCGCGGGCCAGCGCATTCGTGTTGTGGTACACGTTCAACTGGTCCATCTTCTTCACAAGGGTCATGCGCGCCAGCGCGTCGGGGTCGGCAATCGGCGGATACCGGTCGTCATGGAGGTAGTATTGAATCGATGCGGCAGGCTCAAAACGTTTCCAAAACTCCCTGCCCAGCCCGTGCTGCAGCCGCCATATCCTGGCCGGATAGAGGCCGTCATAGGCCAGCCAGTCCTCAATGCCGTAGACATTCAGTATGCCTCCCGGAATGCCGCCTTCGGTCACACCGACGCGGCACGGGTGACCCTGTGACCGCAGGAAGTCCGTCAGCTCGGTCCGTGGAAAATAATCGTCGTGGCGCGAGGTGGGGTTCATGCCCCACTGCCCGTACAGAAGGTTGCCGCTCACACAGACCGTGAGCAGCGCGGCAACCAGCCTCGGGGCCGGACGAAAGCACTGGATGCCCAAAATCACCGCGGCGGCAAGGGCAAAGAGGCCGGTGACAGCCGCGTCGCGCGCGATGTAGGCGCCCCTGCCGAGCATTTGCAGCAGTGCCGCGTTGAACTGGTAAATGCCGTAGACACAGACGGCCGCCAGGATTACCGCGGGCAGCAGCGCGGCCATGTCACGCAGGGTGCGACGGCGTTCCGTCCAGCGGAACAGGCCGCAGGCGCCTGCCAGCGGAAAGGCGAACAGCGCAAAGGCCGCATAGTAGGCGTGTATCACCGCGCCGAAGACGGGAATCTTGAACACAAACATCAGCGTGGGCACTTCGAAGGCCAGCATTAGCACGAAGACCGACGCCGCCAAAAGGGCGACCAGTCGCGCACCCCAGGGATCGTCGGCGTCCGGCGACCCCGGCGTTGCGCCCCTGCGGCGGAACAGCAGCCATGATACCAGCAGCAGCACCGCCGCGCCGGGATGCAGCATGGTGTCCAGATTCGAGTCCAGGCACCCCCAGTAATTGTTCTCATACGACGTGCCCAGAAAGCGCGGCGCGAAGAAAGAGCCCAGATCGCGGAAGGGGAACCCGTCCAGGCTCTCCTTCTTGGGCCGGTCAAAGAAGGT
Source organism: Candidatus Hydrogenedentota bacterium (assembly GCA_903922535.1). The sequence goes on along the minus strand of CAIXUF010000197.1, from coordinate 4,732 downwards.
GGTGCTGTTCAGCATGTACTCCAGAAAGGGCACCAGTTGGACGGAGCAGACAAGCAGTGCCGCAGCCCACATCGCGCCGCACACCAGCGCCGGCCTCCAAACGCACCCGCCCCGCAGGGCCAGAAACACCACGCGGACCGTGAAGTAAATGCCAAGCGCGAAGCTGAAGGCGAACGCCGTCTCGGGGTGGCCGGCCAACAGCATGAGCGACGCGCCCAGCACGCCCGTGATGAACCCGCGCCGATACCGGCCGCACAGAATCCACTCGACCCCCAGAAACAGGATCGGAAACCACGCGGCCACGTCGGTCAGGGGCCAGTTCGCCCAGATGAGGCAGTAGCCGGACAGCATCCACGCCAGCGAAAGAAACGCGCTGGCGGGCCGGGGAAGGCCCAGTCCGCGCCCGCAAATGAAGGCGTTTATCCCGCACAGCCAGAGCTTGACGAGCACGAACAGCGTCATCGCAGTCTGGAGATCAAAAAAGACGAGAAGCACGCGCGGCGGGTAAAACACGGACGACTGGTAGTTGGCCATCACAGGCATGCCGGCATACTGGCAGGGATTCCACAGCGGCCACACACCGCGGCGCAGGTCCGCCGCGACATTGTGGTAGGACTGCGAGAAGAACGCATAGATGTCGAGCATCAGGCGGTGCGGATTGGGGGGGCGGTCGGCGGGCCGGTGATCGTGCCAGGGGGGGATGCTGTAGAGCACGTCGGCGGGACCGATAATCTCCCCCCGCAAAAAAGTGCCCGGAAACACCGCGGCCAGCGCGACGACAAGCAGCACGCCCAGCAGCGCCAAGTCGCGCAGCCAGTGCCCGTCAGGCGGGCCGGGAATTGCGCCGCCGTTTCTCTCGAAAATCTCCATGCCAGGGATCACCTCCCGTATCCTCCAAGTCCGGCCCATCGCCGACGGCGGGCGGAAGGCACGCGGCAAGAATGCCTGCAAGCCCCGCCGCGGCTCAGTGCCAAGACAATACCGCGCGCGGGAGGCATTTTCAACATCGCGGACAATGGGTTCCACGATTGGGGGAGGCCGCCGGGGCACGGACGAGGCGCATGATGCGATGTCAGGGTTGCCGTTCCCACCAGAGATCCGGGTCCAGGGGGGGCTCCCGTCGAATCACGGACACGCCCAGGCGCACCAGTTCCGCCAGCACCGCGTCGACCAGTGTGTCCATCGCCCCGCGCACTGCCGGGCTCAGACCAATGCCCGCGTCCGTCCGTTCAGGCACAACACCGATCAGCACAAGATCCGGCACATTATTGCCGGTTAATTCGGACAGGAGCAGCGCGTCGCGGAGGCCGGGATCGTGCGGGGTCAAGGCTTTGGTCGAGGGCGCGGAGAGAAGCGACGTGCGGTCATATCGGTGCACTGTGCCGGGAACGGTTCCTGATTGCACCGTGTCCACGATGATGACCGCATCGTACCCATCCATGAGATCGGGCAGGGCCAATCCGGCCGTGCCGCCGTCGATCAGCGTGACTTGCCCGGCTGCCACGCACCGGGCTTCGAATGTTTTTATAAAACAGGGGCCTGCGGCATCGTCTCCCATGAGCACGTTGCCGATGCCGATGACCGCCACTTTCTCCGTATTCGCAATCAATACCGCTCCTTTGCGTCCTGCGCCGAACACCCCATCGGGTATTTAGCAAATTTCTTGATTTCTGCGCCGAAGTGCTTTAGAATATACCTAACGGTAGGTCCTCTTGTCGAGAAAGCATGGATGCATGGGACGCTAACCGAGTTACGACAGCAAGTTAGAACTTGCTATAATGGCGGATCTGAGCATGAAAACAAAAATCGGCTCTACGCACAAATTACGGAGAACACCTGCCGTGACTGCGGAATACTCCCGGAGAGACTTTGTCAAGGTATGCGCGCTGGCTGCGGCCAGTGTGGGGCTGGCACCGGCACAAGGGCGGGTATTTGCCGCCGACTTGGCCGCGGGGAAGAAGCCTTCCATCATCTGGCTCCATTTTCAGGAGTGCACGGGCTGCACGGAAACCCTGCTGCGCACCAGCCATCCCAGCGTGTCCAAGTTGATTCTCGATTTGGTGTCGCTCGACTACCACGAGACCCTGTTCGCCGCATCGGGCGCGCAAATCGAGGCGGCGCTGGAGAAGGCCCTGGAGGAGCAGGCGGGCAAGTTTGTGCTGGTGGTCGAGGGTGCGATCCCGACCAAGGAGAATGGCATCTATTGCCAGGTCGGCGGGCGCACCGCGGTGGACAGCCTTAGGCGCTGCGCGTCGAAGGCCGGGGCCGTGGTGGCCATCGGCTCCTGCGCATCCTGGGGCGGCATCGCCTCGGCCGAGCCCAACCCCACGGGTGCCAAGGGCGTGCCGCAGGTGCTTGAGGGCAAGACCGTCGTCACACTTCCCGGGTGTCCGCCCAACCCGTACATCCTGCTCGGCACGGTGCTTCAGTTTGCCACCTTCGGCACGCTGCCCAAACTGGACGATCAGGGCCGGCCGCTGAGCGCCTACGCGCGCACCATCCACGAGGACTGCCCGCGTCGGCCCCACTTTGACGCAGGACGCTTTGCCAACCAGTTCGGCGACAAGGGACACCGTCTCGGGCATTGCCTCTACAAGCTCGGCTGCAAGGGTCCGGCCACCCACGCCAACTGTTCGCTCGCGTCCTTCTGCGAGGTGCCGGGCGTGTGGCCGGTGGGCATCGGCCATCCCTGCGTGGGCTGCACCGAAGCCGCGATCGCATTCCGGGTCCCGCTGTTTGACACGGTCGAGATCGAGAATCCCACACCGCCTGCCAACTATCCGCCCATCGTGGAGCATCACGGAAGCATCAGCCCCGTAACCACCGGCGTGGCCGGCATGATTGGCGGGGCCGTGCTGGGGGCCAGTGCGGTGGTTGCCAAGTGGGTGTCACGGGAACACCGGATTGCAAAGACCTGGGCCGCCGTGACGAAGAAGGTGGAGGAGACGAAAGCAAAGGAAACGCAGCCATGAAGCTTTCCCGTCGAGACTGGTTCAAGGGCCTGTCTGCGGCGGGCCTTGCGGCGGCGGCCAGCCCGCCCGCCCATGCCCGCGAGGCCAAGACGGTCCATCCCGCTGACGTCGGGATGCTCTACGACTCCACCCGTTGCGTGGGGTGCCGCGCCTGCACGACCAAGTGCAAGGAGGCCAACGGGCTGCCCCCGGACGTGGTGAAAAGGGACGGCGTTGCCTACAACGCCCCGGAGGATCTCAGTTCATCGAACAAGAGCATCCTCAAGCTGTACAAGGAGGGAAACACCGAAGCCTTTGTGAAAAGGCAGTGCATGCACTGCGCCGATCCAGCCTGCGTGTCGGTGTGCATGGCGGGCGCGCTCCACAAGACCGACCACGGGATTGTCGCCTACAACAAGAACATCTGCGTCGGCTGCCGCTACTGCCAGATTGCCTGCGCCTTTGACGTGCCCAAGTTCACCTGGAACGAGCCGCTTCCGCTGATCGTCAAGTGCGAGATGTGCCGTCACCGCCCTGAGGGGCCCGCCTGCTGCGAAGTGTGCCCGCGCGGCGCCATGATCACAGGCACCATGGCCGACCTTACTCAGGAAGCCCACCGCCGCATTGGCGGCGACCCGGACAAGTATGATCCCAAAGTCTACGGGGAACACGACGGCGGCGGGCTGCACGTGCTGTATCTGACCGGCAAGGCCGTTTCCTTCGAGCAACTGGGCCTGCCCGACGTGCCCGACCATCCCATTCCGGAGACCAGCGAGAAAGTCCAGCACACGCTGTACAAGGGTTTTGTGGCGCCGGCGGCGCTTTTCGGGATCTTCACCTTCGCGCAGTATTTCAATGAGCGCAGAAGGCAGGAGGCCGAAAAGGCGAAGCAGGAGGACAAGACATGACCGAACATCATACAGAACGGCCGCTCGGCGGCCCCATCTTCACCCCGACGCTGTTTGTCCTGCTGGCGATCATCTTCTCCGGCGCGGCCCTGGTGTTCTACCGCCTGTTCTACGGCCTGGGCGCCGTGAGCGCCATGAACGACGGTTATGCCTGGGGTATCTGGAAGCCGCTGAATGTGGTGACCTTCACGGGGATCGGTGCGGGCGCCTACGCGGTGGGCATTCTCACCTATGTGTTCAACCGCTGGCATTACCATTCGCTGGTGCGTTCGGCGATCGTGGTGGGCGCCATGGCGTACACACTGGGCGGCACCTCGGTGCTGATCGACCTGGGCCGCTGGTGGAATCTCTGGGTCACCTTCTATCCGCCGCTGTACAACCTGAATTCGGTGCTGCTTGAGGTGGCGGTCTGCGTGATGACCTACACGATGGTGCTGTGGGTGGAACTGACCCCCCCCATCCTGGAACAGGCCAGCCGCTGGAAGTACGATCCGGTGCGCCGCGTGGCGAAGTGGGGCCTGCCGTGGGTGCGCAGGGCGCTTCCGATCATCATCTCCGTCGCGCTGCTGCTGCCGACCATGCACCAGTCCTCGCTCGGCGGCCTGTACATGATCACGCCGACCAAACTGCACCCGCTCTGGTACACCCCCTGGCTTTCAGGGCTCTTTCTCATGTCCTGCCTCACCATGGGCTTTGGCGCCGTGGTGATCGTCGAGAATCTGACCAGCCTCAATTACCGCCGCAGGATGGATCAGCGGTTGCTCGGCAGAATGGCGCCGGTGCCCGCGATGCTCGTGCTTTCCTACATTGCCATCCGGATCATCGACATCGTGGAGCAGGGGAAACTCCCCTACATACTGACCTTCGACTTCT
>CAIXUF010000196.1 GCA_903922535.1 Candidatus Hydrogenedentota bacterium | reverse complement strand
CCCCACGCCCTTGCTGACCGGAATCACGGCGATAGATTGCGCCAGAATTTCCTCGATGCGCTTGCCGTCAAGATTGCCGTTCTGGTCGTACCCAATGATAACCTTTGTCTTCTTCAGGTCGTTGTCCAGGGCCTTGACCAGACCGTCCTGAATCACCTGATTCGTGCTGTTTGCGTCTGCAATTCCGAGATCATCACGGCACCCCGCCTGCCGGTTCCACGACCCCTTCTTGTACGGCAGCTTGCCAGGCTCGGGAAGCATCGCCACGAGCGTCTTGTTGACTCGGTGGCACAGAACCCATACGTACTGATTCTTCGCGTCTTCGGGCTCGGGCGGGTTAATCTCCCCAACCTTCTCGCCGGTGTTCGGGTCGAACAGGTCAACCCCGTCGGGGTGGCGCCATGGAATTGCATCCGGGTTCTGCACAACGTAGTTGTCAACCGCAACGCGCGGAACCCACGCCCAAACCTCATCCCAGACCTCGCTTTTGGTCTGGTTCAGCAGGTCGTTGCTCTCGGGTGTCCCGCTCTCGTTGCTGGTGTTGTTCGTGGAGTATCCGCTGGTGCTGCCGCTCTGGCTCAGCGCGGACCGCAGGACATCCATGTTGACCTGAAGTTTTCCATAATCCTTCAGGCTCTTCTTGTTCGTGCGTTCGGCCCACTTGATAAGCGCGCGGCGTGTCTTGCGCTGGCACCGACGAAAGTACTCGCCGTCTTCCAACTCGCCCTCGTTGTCCATGTCCCAGAAGCATTCCCAGATGTTGCATGCCTCGAACGCCGACCGTACTCCATCCGGCTTGCTGTCGTCCTCGGTCAGATAGACGTGGAAAAATCGCGGCCCGTATGTCGTGCTGGAATCCCAACCGTACAGCAGATGCTTCACGCCGTCGCACTTCGAGTGCCGGTTGTCCAGGAGATCCTCGATGTCCTTCTCGGACTTGGCCTGTGCGTCTGCCGGAAGCGCCACGTTCTCGCCATTGTGCCCGATCAGCCCGACGCGAAACGGAACGTTGCCATTCGGAAATAACACGTCGTCGGCAAAATCATGGGCGGTTCTCACGGCGTTGGCCGTGCTGGCGCTCTTCGCGTGAGACTGCCACGCATCCTTGTGGTCGCTGGCCCGCCATACTTCATCGGTTCCGGCCACGCTCGGTCGCGTGTTTTCGGGAATGATCGCCCGCAGATTGCTCCACCACTTTTGCTCGGTGCCTCCAGAAACATCCGACCTCGACCCGGCGCCGTTGCCCGCCTGTCCGCGGTTCTGCTCCGCCTCCATCGAAATCCGGTCGATGAGCGACCCCAGGCTTGTGTCGATGTCTGGCATTGGCTGGCCTTGTTACTGGCTGATCTTGTGGCCGCGCATGATGGTGCCGCACGAAAATGCGTTGGTTGCGCCGCAACTGAACAGGATGTAGTCCTCGTCCTTCCACATCTTCGCGATCGTGTGCGGCGTGGCGACGGCGGTTGACGAAGAGTTGGTCAGCGTCGCGATCGTGTTGGTGATGGCCCCGCCAAACATAACTCGGGACACCGTTGTCGTGCCAGCCGCCAGGTTCCAGGAAAACACCTCGAT
>CAIXUF010000195.1 GCA_903922535.1 Candidatus Hydrogenedentota bacterium | reverse complement strand
GCTCAGCGCACTGGCCGGAACGGCCATGCTCATCCCGCTGGCGCTGCTTGCCCGTGAAATCTGGCCCGGCAGTCCCCGGACGGCGCGCGCGGCCGGGCTGACCGCGGCGCTGTGCGCCGCGCTGTCGCCGGTGCATCTGTACCAGGCGCAGGAGGCGCGCATGTACGCCTTTGTGGCGCTGTTTGCCGCACTGTCTGGGCTGTCCCTGCTGCGGGCGGCGCGCACCGGCCGGCGCCGCTGGTGGGTCTTGAATCTTGCGGCCAACGGCGCGCTGGTTTGGAGCCACTATTTCGCGGTGTTTCTCTGGCCGGTGCAGGCGCTGTGGCTGCTGTTTGCCCCGGGTGTCCGCAGGCGCGCGCTGCCGCCGTGGCTGGTCGCGCAGGCGTTGCTGCTGGCGCCGGTGGCGGTGTGGATCTCCGCAATCGCCCCGCAGCCCAAAGAGCTGCACGACTACTACACCATGCCCGAATTCGCCCTGGCGGCGCGCAATTTCGTTGCGGGCGACGCCGTGCACTGGTCCTCATCCACCTACTTCCCCTCGGGCCGCGCATGGTCCTTCGCGCCCGAGACCCTGCGGCAGGCGGTCGTGGCCGCGCACCCGCTGGGCGACGCCCTGATCGCCTTGGCGTTTTCCATGGCGCTGCTTTGGGGCGTCCTGCGGCTGCTCAAACGGCGCACAGAACAGGAGGCGCGCACGGGCTTCCTGGTCCTTTGGGCGGTGGTGCCGCTGGTGCTTCTGGTGGCCCTGTCCTTCGCGTGGAAGCCGGTCTACGCCTCCCGCTATCTTGTCCATTCGTCGCTTGCACTTTACCTGCTGCTGGGGGGGCTCATGGCGGGACTGCCGGGACGGTTGCGCGCCCTGTGCGTGGCGGTACTGGTGACCGTCTATGCGTGGCAGCTTTCACTGGCCCTGCCGCCGCAAACGCGCACGGCCTGGAAACAGACCGGGCAGGTGATTGAGGCGGCCGACGGCGCTCAGGCAATCACCCTGGTGCAGGGCGTCTTCTGGAAGCCCATTTTCGAGATGAATCTGCCGTCTTCGGACCGCATTGTCACCGCCGTGCTCGAGCCGGAGGCGATGGCCGAGATGGGGGCCTTTCTGGTCAGGACTGCCCCCGCCCTTGAACCGGGGACAAGCCCCTCGTGCTGGGCCGTGCTGGTCGATGCGATTCACGGGCAGGCGGGCCGCTTCGAGTCCGCCGCAGCGCCCCGGAATGTGCGCTTGGAGAAGCGGGACTTCCCCGGGGAGCGCAAGCTTAACGTGTATCGAATGTCGCCCGCCCCCGGCGCCGCCCGGGAGACACCTGATCCCGCCCCGGAGGCACTTATTGACCTGGCCCGTGCCATTGCCGATCACGCCGCCGACCCGGCCATTGCCGCTTTTCAGGAAAGCATGCGCACACGGCCCGACGCGGAGGGCGGCGGATACCTGCGGCTTGGCGTGGCCCTGGCGCAACGGGGACGGATTGCGCTGTCCGCCGCCGTTCTGGATGAAGCCATGGCCCATTTCCCCGCCCATCTGGTGGATCTCGTCTTTTTGCAGCGCGGCCTTTCCGGGAAGGGCGATTTTGCCCCGCTGGCCGACCGCGCATTTGTCCGCATCAAGGCAGCCCCGGAACGGACACCCACGCTGCGGCAGGTCCTTCAGTCATTGGTGGAGCGGAAGGAGATGGACGCGCTGCGGGACATTGCCCGGCGCATGATTGAAGCCTTCCCCGACTACCCGCAGGGATATGCCTATCTGGGCAAGCAGGATTATGACCATCAACGCTATGACGACGCTTTGCCCAATCTGGAGCGCGCCGTGGCGCTGGATGCCGCACAGCCCGGGTACATTTATGACGCCCTCGGCGACATCCACATGCGGGCGGGCCGCTGTCCCGACGCGCTGCGCGCGCTGGAGCAGGGTCTGCCCCATGAACCGACCGACAGGACACTCATTATTGAACTGATCAATGCACACATCGAATGCGGTGACGCCGCGAGGGCGCTGGCGCTCACCACCGAACTGTTGAAGGGGCAACCGCAGGCGGATGATGCGCGCCTTAAACGGGTGCAGGCGCTGCTACTGCTGGGCGAATGGGATGAAGCGGAGGCCGAAGTAAAGACTCAGGCGGCAAAAGCACCCGCCGACACGGCGTTCAACATGATGGAATGGCGTATCTTGTCGCACCGGGGACGGGATGGGGAGGCGGAACAGATCCTGCGGACAATCGCCAAAGCCGATCCGGCCTTCAATGTCCTGGCCAATCCCCTTCTCGACGCGCTCTACGCACGCCACGACCGAGCCGCCGCATTGGAGGCGTTCGGCAAGATTACCGCGGGAACGCCCATACCGGCGGACTTTATGGAAACGTTGGACCGGTTATGTCCGGCCGATCAACCGCCGTCGGCAACGGGTGGCTCCAACCCGTAGGCCACCAATCCGCCCGCGCGGAAGACCTCGCGGAAAAAGCGCGGTGCGGCGGCGGGGCCGACGTCCGGCCCTTTCTCGTGTCCGAGAAAATGGGTCACCCCGCGCCTGCGGGCAATCTCGTGGAAATGTGCGGCGTCGCCGTCGCGCATGGCCTGCTGTATCTGCCGCTGGTCGTCCATCAGCGGCTGCACGTTAACGTAGGGGTTTAGGTACAGCAGCATCGAACCCACCAGTTTGCGGGCCGCGGGCATGACCACCTGCAGGCCCAGCGCTTCCTCGTCCGTCAGAAACACCGCATCAGGGTCTGTGTTCCGAAGTATCCAGGCATACATCTCCGTCTTGTATTCGTTGCGCGCCGCATATTCCGCGCGGTTGTGGGTGATGCCCATTTCCGGCCAGTCGCGGTAGGGGCGCTCCGAGAACATGCCCGCCACAACCGCGGCCAGAACGGCCGCGCAGCAGACCGCATTGGCCAGCGTCATCGGGGTGCTGTCACCCGCACCCCAACGCCCCGTCCCCCGCAGCAGCAGGCCCGCCGTCCATTGAGCCAGCGCCGCCGCGCCCGCGCCGAAGAACACCCAGCGCACGGCGGAGAGATACACCGCCGCATGGTGGCCCGGCACAAGAGCCGTCATGATCACGCCCCGGCGCAGGAGCGCCTGCGAGGCGTAATTCTGCGCGAGAAACACCGCCGCCAACGCCAGCCACGCAAAGGTCGCCAGCGAGGCGCGCCGCCAGTCAGCCCGAACCAGAACCGCCGCGGCGCCCAGCAGGGCGGCAAGATTCTTCCAGTTGAGGGCCTCCCGCAGCCGCATGGGAAGCTCGGCAAGATCCACGTAGGACGAGGCATACAAACCCGGCCACGGGTTGCGCACACGAAATTGATAATCGCGCAGGATGGACCAGGTGTAGGGCAGGCTCGCCACAAACGCCACCGCCAGCAGCACCATAAACGGCAGCACCGCTTCACGCCATGCGCCGCTCCACCCCGCGCACCCGCCCTTCAAAGCACCGTCACCGGCCGATGCGGGACTGTTCCCATTCTGACTCCTGACTCCTGACTCCTGACTCCTTCCTGCGCCCCACCCGGCCTTCCACGCAGCGGCGGCAATAATAACCGCCATCACCCCGCCCGCATTGACCGCCGGTGCCGTGTGGGTCATAAAGGTCAGCCCCAGCAGCAACCCCACCAGCGCATGCCCTGCAAGGCTTGCCGGGCGCCTGCGCCGGACCAGCACGAACCCGGCAAGGGTGAAGTAGAAGAACCCCTGCGCGAACACCGGGGCAAGCAGCCAGGGGGAATAGGTGGCGCAGTTCCACGCCGGGATGTTGCCCGTCTTGCCAAACAGGAAGGCCGCCAGCCCGGGCACCGCAGCCCACCGGCCAAACAGCACCCAGACCAGGACAAAGAAACCCGACGGCGTCAGCAGTTGCAGCCAGGGACCGAGCAGAACGTTTGCGCGCGGCAGCGGCACCCCCGTCACCGCAGAAAAGGCCGCATTGCAGGCCGCCGTGAGGGGGTTGTACCAGAGCGTCCTGCCGGACAGGATCGGGTCATCCGGGTAACGGCCGTCAAGCATCGTCTGCGCCGCGCCAATATCGCGAAGCGCGTCCCACTCGTAGGGCCACTGCACCCCGGACGTCGCCCTGAGTCCAAAGGCCAGACAGTAGCCGGTCATCGCCAGGGCCAGCAGAACCGGCACCGCGGCGTCCATAATTCGGGCGATTTGGTTCATGCGTTCGTTCATTGCTTTCACCCGCACAGCCTATCATCCGCGGGGTCATTGAAAAAAGCCCCCCTTGCGGTTATGATTATGCTTCTGGCCGTTTCCGGTGCGTTTGGAGGCGGCATGACTTTGATTGGACGCCATGAGGGCCGAGTATGCGCAGTGATTCCATGGAAGACAGAAGACGGTATCCGCGATCCAGGCACGGAGTCCGTATCATTCATGACGAGGCGGGGCCCGGGTTGTTGAACCATGTGGACAACATTAGCGCCGTCGGCGCGCTTTGCCACACCATCCGGCCCGTGGCGCTGATGACCAAGATCGGGATCGTGCTCGAACTGCCCAAGCCTTCCCCCCACCGCATCGACGCCGAGGGCATTGTCGTGCGCTGCGAGCCGGATGAACGTGGCGACGATCATTTCAAGGTGGCCATTCTGTTCACCAAACTGCGGCCTGAAGACGAGGAGGCCATCAACAGCTTTGTGCACCACCCCCTGGACCCCGTCCCGGCCCCAAAATCCTGAACGGTTTCCCTGGAGAATAGGCCATGCTGGTCGTTCATGTGAAGGTTCACGTAAAGCCCGAGTGTGTCAATGCGTTTCACGCGGCATCCATCGCCAATGCGCGAGAAAGCGTCAAGGAACCGGGCATCGCGCGCTTCGATGTGATGCAGGATATGGCCGATCCGACCCACTTCGTGCTGATCGAAGCCTACCGCACCCCGGACGCCCCCGCCGCGCACAAGGAAAGCGCCCACTACGCGCTATGGCGCGACACCGTCGCTGAAATGATGGCGAAACCGCGCAGCAGCGATAAATTTGTCAACTGTTTCCCTGATGATGCCGACTGGCAAGCGGAATCTTTGCGCCCCACAACCTACTGAAAACACGGTCCTTACCCCTCCATTCTTGACGCTTGCCCTCACCTTTTCCCCATTTTTGACAAATGGCAATCATTGGCGCTATAATTTTGTTTAGCTTAATGAACTGGTGATTGTGCATGTACGCAATCCGGATAGGCACCCATATGAATGTCGTTGAGCTATTCGTCATTATAATACTGGTAACCGTAGCCATTACTGTTACGGTGAAATACTTTTTGCGGGCGTTGCGCGCGCAGGAGCCGGACTGCGGCGGCCGCGATGGCTGCCCCGGACACACCGCGCAGGGGTGCTGTGCGGTCCCACGGGAGGGCGACAAATGAAATCCGCCGTCCTGACGCTGTTTGACTTGGTGAGCGGGCAAACCGCGCGAATCATCCGCATCCGCAACACCGGTCCCAGGGGCATCCGCCAGCGGCTGCTGGACATGGGCGTCACGCGAGGCGCGGTGGTGCGGGTGGAACGGCACGCGCCGATGGGCGATCCCGTGGAAATCGCCATTCTTCATTACCGGCTCGCGCTGCGCATGAACGAGGCGCGTGAAATCGAAGTCGAGCCGGTCACCCCATGAGCGATTCGCACCTGCCGGAGGCCGACCCCCCCGCGGCGTCTGTCCGAAAGCGGGTGATCGTCATTGCGGGCAATCCAAACGCGGGCAAAACCAGCCTGTTCAACCGCCTGACCGGCGCCTCGCAGCAGGTGGGCAATTATCCCGGCGTGACCGTGGAGCACAAGGAGGGCGTGGTGCGCCACGGCGACCGGCGCATTCCGGTCATCGACCTGCCGGGCACCTACTCGCTCACGGCCTATTCACTGGAGGAGCGGGTGGCGCGCGATTTCATCATCGACGAGGAGCCCGCACTGGTGGTGGACGTGGTCGATGCGTCGAACCTGGAGCGCAACCTGTATCTCGCGGTGCAGATCATGGAAATGCGTGTGCCGCTGGTCATCGCGCTGAACATGATCGACGTGGCCGAAGACCGGGGAATCCGCATTGACACCGCGCGGCTGTCGCGGCTGCTCGGCGTGCCCGTGGTGGCCACCGTCGGCAGCCGGGGCCGCGGCGTGGACGAACTGATAGAAACCTGCGCCGACGTCCTCGACGGAAAACGGAACGCGCTGCCCCAGCCGGTGCACTACGGCCATGTGGTGGACGAGGAAATTGCGGATCTGGCAAAGGCCGTCGTCGACAACACCCCGCCCGACCGGCACTTTGAGCCCGCGTGGCTGGCGGTGAAACTGCTGGAGAAAGACCCGGCGGCCACGATGCGGATACGCCGATTGGCCGGGGCGCGGCAGGGGATT
>CAIXUF010000194.1 GCA_903922535.1 Candidatus Hydrogenedentota bacterium | reverse complement strand
TTGAGGCCCTTTCCGGCGAAGAACGGAGGCACGCTCGTCAACGGTTTCGACCGACCGCGCCCGGCTCCCAAGTGGTCTTGGTGAAAAAGGCGTCCTTTTGGCATAGTATGTTCTTTTGCGAGTCACCGCAAACTATGGAAAGGACGCCGGGTGCAGTCACGTCGGTAGCTGAAAAATCTCCGGAAAAACGAGGTATGTAGGTTTCTGGGTTGCGGGAGTTGCCAGGCAGTAGGGCGTGTAGGAACCCAGGGCTGTCCGATAGACACGACGCCAGACTCCGCTTTTGAGTATGACCCGCAAGTCCAGGACGTGCTGTCCCGTGACAGAGTACCAGCGCATCCCCGACTGCTTGAAACGGTAGTTGACGATGGTTTTGCATGCCGCCTCCGTCACGCCACTGCCGATGGGTAAACTCACCCGCCGGTATTCCCGATAGTTCATGTAGCGGGCGAAACGTCGGAGGTAGTTGACGGCTTGCCGGTAGTCCTTCTCGCTGCCCTTCAACCCCCGGCGTTGCCGCAGCGCCCCTACGCTGTGGAGCACGCGACTGACGCCATTGGTTTTCTCCTTGAACACCTTGCGCATTTTCGCGGCCCACGCGGAAGCTTCCCGCCCGACACCGAAGATCACCTCGGCCAGTTTGGTAATCCTTTCCGCCGCGTGGAAGTAATCGACCGCCCACGTCCATTCCAGTCGTTTGCCCGTCCGCGGATGACGCATCGGTCGCAAGACGCGGCGGTAAAACTCCAGCGGGTGGTTCCCCGCGTCGGTCACGTAATGCAGTCGGGGCAACGGCCCTTCCCATGCCTTCAGGACCGCCAGCAGCAAGTCGGTCAGTTGCCCGGTCATCGTCCCTTGTCCCAACTCCGGCATCCGTCCCAGATACACGGTTCCCAACCGTCGTCCGCGGCGGTCGTAGACACTCACGGTGGCCGTGGAGGCTTCTTCCCAGCACGGCCGCGTTTGCACCATCACGCCGTCCCGGCCCGCGACCAACATGGGCCGATTCTTTCCCGAGGAAGCAAAGGCTTGCCGCAGCAGATCCAGGAGTCGGGCAACCTGGGACTCTTGCCGCAACGGCGCGAGGGACTCCGCCAAGGCTGCCGTCACTTTCCGCAACGACTGGACGGACCAGGAGACTCCGTAACGCCCGCGCAACACCGCCTGCGTCTGCTGTTGCGTCAACTCGGCCATCAGCCGCCCCACTTGGTCGGCCAACGCGGGTGTGGCCAGTCGTCCCACGATCCCCAATGCCTGCTCCAAGGGAAACAGGCCCGGCATCCCCGGCTCGACTGCTTGATACACCGCGCGCCACAAGCGGATGGGGCCGAACAAGCAGAAGATGTTGTGCGGCGTGCGACGATTGCGGCGGTATTCGTCGAGTCCGATCCGCAGCCGCACGGGCAGCAACTTCACCTCCGCCGGTTCGACCCGATTGTAGGCCAATTCGATCAATCGGCGTCCCAGTTCCCAGAGCGTGCGTGCCAGACGGCACTCCAGGTGCCAGGCGGCCAGGGGCGTCACCGGACGCCGCAAAAAATCGTCGTAAGCAAGCGACCAGCACGATCAAGCACGGCACAATGGCCTCCAGCCATTCGTCTGGAATTTGTTCCAGCAGCCTTGTCAAACGAGCGCGAGCGGAGATAATGGGTTGTTGTTTCATGAGGCGTCCTTTCCATAGTTTGCGGTGACTCGCAAAAGAACATACTATGCCGAAAGGACGCCTTTTTCACCAAGACCACTTGGGAGCCGGGCGCGGTCGGTCGAAACCGTTGACGAGCGTGCCTCCGTTCTTCGCCGGAAAGGGCCTCAACTCCCCGCTCTTTTTGCCGCACCAATCAGACAATCACCGCATTTCGGCGCGACCAGCACGACTGCACCCAGTCCAGGACGTGCTGTCCCGTGACAGAGTACCAGCGCATCCCCGACTGCTTGAAACGGTAGTTGACGATGGTTTTGCATGCCGCCTCCGTCACGCCACTGCCGATGGGTAAACTCACCCGCCGGTATT
>CAIXUF010000193.1 GCA_903922535.1 Candidatus Hydrogenedentota bacterium | reverse complement strand
GTCTTCCGCCGCACCTTCGGGCTTGGGCCAGTCCTGCTCGATGGCCCGACGCAGCAAGCCCAGCCGGTTGTGCGTGGTGTTCCGCAACGGCAGCCACTGGATTTGCCGGCGGATGACTGCGGCAGATTGCCGGGCGGCCAGTGCCTGCGCGGTGGTTTCGTCGAACCCGGTTTGTCGCAACAACTCCAAATCCGGCACCGCAGCAGCAGCGTGGGGTGCCGCGGCCGCCGCCCCGGCCGTCGCTGCTGCTGTATTTGTTTTAAGATCCTTTTTAATACTTATACCGTTCACCTTTTCGGACCGGTTCCCGTACCCCTTTTCAAACCGGTCCCGTATCCCTTTTCGTACCGGTCCTCCGTGTCCCTTTTCATACCGGTCGGGTGGTTCCCCACGGTTCGGCGCTGGCGCCGGAGCCTCAGTCACCGCGGCCAACGAAAGCAACCTCCCCACCGGCACCGTGGGCGCCCAGCGGATGCCATAAGTCGCGGCTCGACTCTCCTGGGCGGCCGCCGGGTCGAAACAGCCTGCGTCCACCTGCTCGATATAGCCGAGTTCGCGCGCCTCCGACACCGCCTCATGCACATGCCGACGTCCGTGGTGCGTGAGCCGACTAAGGGCGGTAATGGAGCGGCTTACGGGCATCCGGCGCTCGCCGCCCGGCCCCCATTGGATGGAGTAAAAGAGCAGCGCGCCCACCACGCGAATGACGGCGAGCCGTTCGCGGGGCAACAAATGGTCGAAAAAGGCATTGGGGATGTTCTTGCGCGCCGCCTTGGGTCGGCGCACGGTGCCCGCACCTTCGCGCTCTTCCACGATGACGGCTTCCGGGTAGTAGAAGCCGCGAAAGAGCGCGGGGTCGTCGGTGTAACTGCCGGTGACATCCCAGCAGAGCTCATAGACACCGCTCTGGCCGGGCTGGCCGGTGGCGTCGGGCTGGGGCGCCTGGACACAGCGCAGGCACCGCCGTTGCAGCGCCTCCCGGAGGGCTTGGGCAATACAGGTCCGCGACACGCCGGCGCACGCGATGAGTTCGCGGTAGGTGAAGCGCAACTGCTCGCGGGTCGGATTGCCGTGCGTGTCCACCCAGCCCAGCACTTTGCGCAAGGCATAGCCCACCACCCGCACCGTGCCGCGCGAGCAGTGCGGCAGCACCACCGTGAAGAACTGCAAGGGCACAAAGGTGACATTAGCCCGGAAATCCGGGAAGCCGGGAAACTCGGGGCGGTCGGTCACTGCGTGGGTCACGTTCATTACTCCTGATAAGTTGCCGGCGGCGGACGGGGCGGCCGGGTGGCCGGCGGCAGCGTCCGGCCATTGCGCTGCGCGTGCTCGCGCACGATCTCATTGATGCAATAACTTCGGTCGCGGTCGTCCTTTTCCGCCAGTTCCCGCAAATAGTCCAAGACCACCAGTTCCAGGGTCACGCCCGTGGAACGCGTGCTGCGCCGTCTGCGAATGCTCATCGTCCTTCTCCTCCGTGTGAAGCTCTCCCCCGCGTCGTAGCACACCGCAACCCGTCATGGCAAGTGATCTTCTGGCGGGACCACTTTCTCGTGAGGCGCGCCGCGCCAACCGTGTTAGAAGCCCAGAGAGTGGAAGGTTTTGACTTCCCCAACGTCAGGCAGTGCCAGCGCATTCTCTGACGTCGTTGTGACCGGCATTGACACCCGCCAAACCTGGCTCACCACCAGGTGCAGGGGACGGTTTTACCACCCGTCACGTCAATGTCCCGTAGAGCTGGATGCTCGGCGACGAGCTCGTCCAGTTCGAGGGAGGCTTTCAAGCGTAATCCTCTGCCACCAACAGAGCGTAATCCTTGAATTCTATCCCATGCAGCAGGTAGCCAGATAAGTTGAATGCGGGCGAGCGGGACACGCCGGTGGCTGCAAGGCCATCGGTCGGTCCTGTCTAAAGCGGGTGCGCGATGATCAAGGAGCGTCGCAAATCCCCCGGCGGGAAGCGGACCACAGCCGCAAGGCCAATCGGGTGCAAGGCTCGACAGGTTCGATTAACGCACGCTGGCGTCGGGAGCCGGGCGGTGG
>CAIXUF010000192.1 GCA_903922535.1 Candidatus Hydrogenedentota bacterium | reverse complement strand
GCGTCGCCGTCGCGCCAGATGGCCTTATAAGTCCATTTGGCGGCGGCGGCGGGCAGGTCCTGGGTGTCCAGATAGCCGGGGGTGGTGTCGATGGTCAGAAGGACGAAGCCCTTGCCGTCGGCGCGGTCCACATGGATTTCGATGGCGCTGGCCTGGCCGTGCATGCCCTGCCAGGTCCATTTGACGAAGACGTGTCCGGCGCGCATTTCGAGGGTGAAGGCGGGCTGGGCGGCCGTCACGTCCAGCGGGGTGACTTCCGGGCCGATGATGTCGAGGTCTTTGCCGATGATGTCGGTGTAGCCGGGGCTTCTCTTGATGAGCTGCACCAGGTCAAAGAGGCGCACGAGCGCGCCGGGCGGCACGCCGGCCACGCCTGCGGGCAACGCGGGGGCGGTGAAGCCGGGCAGCACGACGGCGTCCGGACCGCTGCCATAGAGCAGCAGGTCGGTGGCGCTGGTGGCGGCCGGCCCGAAGTCGCGCACGGCCACCAGCCATACGCTGAGCACATAGTTGACGAACTTCAGCGAGGCGATGCAGGCATCCACATGCGCGCCCACGAGGTTCAACACGGTTTCATACAGCGGCAGCTTGAGGATGAAATTGTCATTCCATCGTATCTGCTCGGCGGCCTTCGTCGGATAGTATCTTTGCGTTATCATGTTTCCTTTCTTAGTCGGCTGCGTTCTGGCAGCCAAAATCTCTTCTTCGCTCGGCCACAGCCAGCCGCGG
Organism: Candidatus Hydrogenedentota bacterium; assembly: GCA_903922535.1. Next base: position 1,139 of record CAIXUF010000192.1, on the reverse strand, counting down.
TCAAAGCGCACGGCGGGGTCGTCGAAGTGCGGAATCCAAGGATTAGGCATAACTCCCTCTGTATAAATGTGCTTCTTGCGCCGCATCCGGCCGGATTTGCGCGCAAGGAACGGCTCCTGACATGCAAGGAATGGTTTCTGACATGCAAGGCACGGCTCCTTGCAGGCAAGGCGGCGCATCTTGCGCGCAAGGAATCCCGGTGGCGCGGCAAGGAATCCCGGCTGACAGGCAAGGAAGGAGTCCTTGCACGCAAGAAACCCCGGCCGCGTTGCAAGGCGGCACCCCTTGCACGCAAGAAACCAGGGCCGCGTTGCACGGGGCGGTTTCTTGCATGCAGGGGATTTGTCGGGTGGGGCAAGGAGCCTGCGGCACACGGCAGGGTAGCGTTGAGGGCAAATCGAAAAAGGTGGAAGCGCTGCGCGCGATGGACCCTCGCGGCAGTTATCGAGTCCGATAACTCCCCGGCCTCCCGCACCCAACCATGAATAAGACTGACCATGAATCTGCCCTGTTGACTTGCCGGCGTTACATAGCAAGGAGTGTGCCAATTTTGGGGGTCTAGGCCATGCGGCGGTGACACTTGGCGGCAGACTTAGTCGGAGCGAGATTCGACTTACACCTTGAAATACGCCGGAAAAATGATCGGCCGGCCCTGCGCCTTGTCAGAACAAAATAATTGTTAGCGCCTTATCCGCCCCGTCCAAGGACCGAAAGGAGGTGTTCAAAAATGAACAGACTTGTGTTCAAAATTGAACACTCTGTCCGCTATTGACGGAAGCCTTATTGGCTGTAGTTATAGGGTGCGAAAGGTCAGGGGAAGAAATGAAGGAAGAAATCACGGTTGGCGTACTCGGTCTTGGCATCATCGGCTCGGCGTGGGCCAGGCATCTTCACGCAGACGGTTTGCTCCGCGGCGTGTGGAATCGCACGCCGCAACCCGATTTTCCGAAGTGGAAGAAAACGCCCGCGGAAGTCGCGGACGCCGCAGAACGGCTGATCATCGTCGTGGCGGACCCGCCCGCGGTGCAATCCGTGATCGAGGCGATCCTGCCGCGACTGACCTCGCGGCATCTTGTGATTCAAAGCAGCACGATTGATCCGAAAAGTAGCAGCAAGTTTGCGGCGATGGTGCGGGCGAG
>CAIXUF010000191.1 GCA_903922535.1 Candidatus Hydrogenedentota bacterium | reverse complement strand
GCTGTTAGAAAACACGGTCCCATGCCGTCTAACAACAGCAACCGCAGCGGCCAGCGCCGGAGCGGCCAGCAGCGGAGCAGCAGCCGCAACAGCCGCTGAAAAAATGAGGAAACCTCACTCAAACACGCTGCCGCCGATGAACTCGCGCATCAACGAGGTGGATGGCACGTGTTCGGCGGAGGTCGAGTTCACCAGTTCGAGAAACGCCAGCAGGCGGCGCGCGTCGGCGTATTCACGATCGAAGGGTTTAACTTCGGAGAGCAGCGGGCGGACGTAGTTTTTGAGCACCGCCGGCTCAAAGGCCAGCGCAGAGTTAAAGGCCGCCGCCGCTTCCTGTTGATAGGGAAAAATCCAGCGTTGCTCACCCTCCCTAACCCCGCGCCACATCTGCAGGGTGGTGAGGGCGGATTTCCCGCGGGTGCGGTAGTCGCGCACTATCCGGCGCAGCAGCCGCAGGTCGGTGGTGGAGATCAGATTGTTGTTATCTAACATCAATTGGGTAAGGGCGCTGACATAGATCTTGAATTTATGTTCCTCCGCCACGTGTTCTGTTAGACGTGGATTCAGGCAGTGGATGCCTTCCATGATGATCACGTCCTGGGATCCGAGGCGCGTGGCTTCGGGGTGGTCGTGGCCGGTCTTGGTGCGGAAGTCGAACGAGCGCAGGTGCGCCTCCCGGCCTTCCAGCAAATCGAGCAGATCGCGGTTCAGGCGCGGCAGGTCGATGGACTCGATGTGTTCGTAGTCCAGGTTTCCCTGCTCGTCGCGCGGGTTGCGCTCGTCGCCGACAAAATAGTCGTCGGTCGAGATGACCACCGGCCGCAGTCCGTTGACGCGCAGGTGCGAGACCAGCCGCATGGCGAAGGTGGTCTTGCCGGAGGACGACGGCCCGGCCGCCAGCACGAGCCGGATGGTCGGCTTGCGGCCGGCAATGGTCGAGGCGATGGCAGCCAGCTTCTTCTCGTGGAGCGCTTCGGCGGTGCGGATGATGTCGTCGATCTGCTTGGCAACAATGGCCTCGTTGAGCTGGCCGACCGTGGTGACGCCCAGGATGCGCCCCCAGGCCGCGTGCTCCTGGTAGACATGGAAGAGCTGCGGCTGGGACTCGAACGGCGCCACGCGGTCCGGCGCGCCGACCGCGGGCATGTCCAGCACAAAGCCCGTCTCGTACGGCGTCAGGCGGAAGAGCGGGAGCATGTCGGTGCGGTGGACGATCGGCTCGTGGGCGAGGTCGAGGAACGTCCCGCAGCGGAGCAGCCAGACATGCGGCGGATTGCGGTGCCGCAGCAGGTTGAGGGTGTCGGTCTGACCGGCTTGTTCGAACAGCCGCAGCGCGTCCTCGTAGGAGGCCAGTTCAAGCTCGATCGGGAGCTTGCGCGCCACCAGGTCGCGCATGGCCTGCTCGATGCGCGACACGCGCGCGGCGAGCGGGACCACGGCCTCCGCATCCGGCCATTCGGCCGAGCAGTAGAGTCCGTTTCCGAGCGAATGCCGCACGCGGAACGAGGCGTTTGGCGACGCTTCGCGCATGGCCATCGCCAGCAGAAACCCGAGCGACCAGCGGTACACGCGCCAGCCGTGGCTGTCCGCGAGCGTCAACGGAGCCACGCGGGCGTTGATCACCAATGCGTGGTTCAGCGACACGACTTCGTTGTTCACCAATGCGGCAATCACGTCGAGGCCGCCCGGCGTCTTGGCCGGCAGCACGTCGCGCACCAGCG
>CAIXUF010000190.1 GCA_903922535.1 Candidatus Hydrogenedentota bacterium | reverse complement strand
CCGCGATTTCAAACTGCGAGGGGTCAGGAGTTCTGAAACTGTGTTCCTCACCGTTTCTTTATTCAAAGCTCTATTTTGCGACAGCGGATACGATGTTCAAAGAACAACGTCCAATGCCTCGTCCTGAAGCCGTGGCCGGAGGCAGCGATCGATGGCCCCCACCAAATCCTGCGGTTGGATGGGCTTCGCAACATAGTCGTCCATTCCCGCATCGAGGCACTTTTCACGGTCCCCCTTCAGAGCGCTCGCCGTGAGAGCAATGATCGGAATGTCCATGACTGCCGCGCCACATTCGGAAGCCCGGATTCGCCTCGTTGCTTCGAACCCGTCCATCTCCGGCATGTGGACGTCCATCAGAACCAGGTCGTAGGGAACGGATTTCAGCGCACTCAGCGCCTCGCGTCCGTCCGCGACGGCGTCAGCGTGGAAACCCATTCGCTCCAAAAGTTTCAGAGCGACACGTTGGTTTACGATGTTGTCCTCGGCGACAAGAACCCTCAGATGCCGCCGGCGTTCCTCGGTCAGGCTGTGGCGCGTGACGAAGGCGGGGGGCTTTACAGGGCCGGACTCGCTCCTATGCTGCAGCACGGTCATCAGACAATCGTGTAGCTGGGATTGCTTGATAGGCTTCGTAAGTGTTGCCGCGAATCCCGCTTTACGGAGGGCAGCCGAATCGTCGCGGAATCCCGCGGATGAAATCATGAGGATGAGCACCGTGTCGCGGAGCTTGGGGTCGTTCTTGATCCGTTCACCCAGTTCGAGCCCTCCAAGCCCGGGCATGATCATGTCGATGATGGCCATTGTGTAAGGCTCACCGCGGTCGATGGCGTCGCGCAGACAGCCGGGGACATGTTCGGGGACACATAGTTCACCGTGCGCGCAGCCCCACGACTGGAGCAGCTTTGCGAGGAGCTGGCAGTTCGTGGAGTTGTCATCGACCACCAATACGCGTTGCTTCCGCAGGTCGGGTGGTTCGCTGATTGCGCCTGTTGCACTGTCGCGTTGCAGCTCGAAGGTCACATCGAATTCGAAGGTGCTCCCTTTTCCCTGCAGGCTGGAAACATTGATCGTTCCGCCCATGACCTCAACGAGTCTCCGGCTGATGGCGAGTCCCAAACCCGTGCCGCCGTAGCGGCGTGTCGTCGATCCGTCGAGCTGCGTGAACTCCTCGAACAGCGTGTCCATGTGATCCTCCGGGATGCCCGGCCCCGTATCCGAAACGGAGAAGCGCAACGCGACGCGGGCTGCGCTCAGACCTGCAAGCGAGACGCGGATCGCAACCTCGCCGCACTCCGTGAACTTCAGGGCGTTCCCGACCAGATTCGTGAGAATCTGCCGCAGCCGGCCCGGGTCGCCGCGAAGGCGGTTGGGTATATCCGGCTCGATAAGGCATACGTACTCCAGGCCTTTCTGCTGAGCCTGGATCGAGAGGATATCGTTCATGTCCTCGATCGTGGAACACAGGTCGAAATCTACAATCTCCAGGTCAAGCTTCCCGGCTTCGATCTTGGAAAAATCAAGGATGTCGTTGATGATTGTCATAAGAGCGTCGGCGCTCTTGCGGACCGTGGTGGCATAATCATGCTGCTCGGAGGTGAGCTCGGTGTCCAGCAGGAGGCCGGTCATGCCGATGATCCCGTTCATCGGAGTGCGGATTTCGTGACTCATGCGGGCAAGAAAGTCCGATTTGGATCGTGTGGCGTTCTCCGCAGCCTCCTTGGCTTCCACAAGATTCTTGTGTGTCTGCTCGCGGTCGATTGCGGCGCCAACGGCGTCAGCCGCTGCACGGAGCGCGTCGATCTCCGCGCCGAACCATTCCCGTTCTGTCCGGCACTCATCGAAGCCGAGAAATCCCCACCATGTCGGCCCGGCGAAGATCGGCACCACAAGAATGGATCGGATCCCCTGCGGTTCGAGGAGCGCCCGCTCTTCGCTCGGGAAGTCCCCCACACGTCCGCTGAGTATCTGGCCTTTTCCCAAAAGCTCGACCCAGCGTGTGAGGCCGGCCTTGGCGTATGGCAGCAGCTCGAGTTCGGGATTCCTAAGCTGGGGTTCGGTCCCCGGCGAATCCCACTCGTAGAGCCGTTTCACGTGCTGTTCGACCCCGTCGGACACGTTCTGGAAGATGTAGGAACGGCTGGCGCTCGAGGATCGCCCCAGGCTGGCCAGCACTTCGGGGATCGCCTTTATCCACTCAAGAGTCATGAGGAGACGGCCGGCGGTGAAACTGACAGATTGCAGAATAGCGTCCCGCCGCTGCAGCATTTCGATCGCCCGTCGCCGTTCTGTTATGTCGACGAAACTACCCAGGATGCACGTACGATCCTGGTAGCGGATCGCTTTAAGTGACACAAGCACCGGAATCTCGACTCCCGAGCATGTCTGGAGCACCAGCTCACGGTTGTCTATCGTGTCGCCGATTGCCAGTGCCGGGCACAGGTCCGATATGTCCGCAACGAGCGAAGCCACGCAGGATCGTCCAAGGAGTGTATCACTCTCGTATTTGAGGATCTCGACCGCCTTTGCATTCATATCCAGCAGTGTGCGGGTGGCCGCATCGATGACAATGATGCCCACATTAACTGATTGAAACACTTCTTCCGATTCACGCTCCGACCGCTCGGCCCGCTGCTCGGCCTGTTCACGAAGGTTCTGCAGGATTCGGTTCGTGAATCGCTGTGCGATCAAGCTGTCGAGTCCCCCGAGCCGGATGAGCACGGCGGAGATCCGGAACAACTCCTCAAGTGTATAGAAATCCTGATCTGGGAGCGCGGCCTGGCGGATTCGGCCATTCAGATACTCCTCTCCCGCCTCCACGCCCATACTCTGGGCAAAGGCATCCACGAGATCCCGCTTGGGGATTCTTGTCGCAAGTGAAGTTTCGGTCATCATCAGAGACATTCTCTCCGTGCGGCCGTCACTCGACAAGCAGCAATACGACCGTCGTGGTATTGTGGTAGCCGCTGAATTCACCCGGCTCCAGGCGCATCTCGCCGTACAGCTCCGCGCCGACCATGGGCACTTCGTCGCCAAGTACGGCTCGGATAGCATCCGGCGCCTTGTGGAAGTTCGCGCCGAGGAGAAACTGACGCACGGCGCACTCAATCACGAGCGCACCGGCAAACGTCGTGTGCCCGTCGGCTGCGGCAGCAGCTTTCGCCTGTTCTGCTGCGATCCTCGAGGCGTCGATCTGCCGGGCCTCGTCGCGGCCGTCCATGATGCTCATTACGGCGCCATTGGGTATCGTGCATGTGAAGTTGATCGATCCGTCCCCGTTGATGGACATGGGGTAGCGGACCTTGTAGCTCTCCGGCCCGGTGCGCAACCCCAGCTCGAAATTGGAGAAGTATGCAGCGACCTCGCCGGATGCGCGAATCTCGTTTACGTCGATTTTCAATTCCTGCGCTTGATCCTTCGTTTGCTCCTTCCAAACGTCTCAAGCAGGCCGGCCCTCTACTTCGT
>CAIXUF010000189.1 GCA_903922535.1 Candidatus Hydrogenedentota bacterium | reverse complement strand
TGTCCAACACCGAACGTGTGCTGCTCGGCCTGGACCTGGTTCCAAAAAAATGACTGGGAGCGCCCGTCACTCCCGCGAAGGCATAAGCGTCTCGCCGGTCTCTCACTGGGAGCGCCGGCGTCCCGCCGGCCCTTTAACGCTACGGAAAATGCATGATGCCCAAATCCGATAAATCACCCGCCCCGGCCACAACGAAGCAGCAACTGCTCCGCGAGATGGAGGAACTGCGCGCGCGCCTCGAAGAGGCCGAAGACACCATCCAGGCCATCCAGACCGGCGGCGTCGACGCTCTCATCGTCTCCGGCCCGGAAGGCGAGCGGGTCTTTGCCCTCGAGGGTGTGGATTACGCCTATCGCGTCCTCGTTGAGGTCATGAACGAAGGGGTCGTCACCCTCGGCCCGGACGGCGGCATCCTCTCCTGCAACTCCCGCTTTACCAATTTCATAAAGGCACCCGCTGAGGATATCCTTGGCCGCAATCTTGAGCAATTCGTGGCCCCGGCTGCCCAGCACACGCTGCGCGCCTTTCTGCACGACACCTCGGAAGAGGGCCGCGTCATCAACGCCGACCTCCTGCGCGCGGACGGGACAACCATGCCGGCCAAACTTTCCGCGGGCACCTACGAAGTCGGCGGGCTGCCCGCGCTGTGCATCGTCGTCACTGACATGACCGCCTTCTATGACATGGCCAAAACCCAGATGTGGCTGGCTTCCATCGTCAACAGTTCACACGACGCCGTCATCAGCAAATCCCTGGACAACACCATCCTGACCTGGAACGCCGGGGCCGAGCGCATGTACGGCTACTCCGCCGAAGAGGCGGTCGGCCGCCCCATCTCCATCATCGTCCCCGCTGACCGCGCCCAAGAAATTGGAATGATTGACGACAACGCCGACCACGCGCGTTCCTTCGACGGCTTCGAAACGGTCCGTGTCACCAAGTCAGGCGCTCTCATACAGGTCTCGCTGACCGTTTCCCCCGTGGGGGACATGCAGGGAAACATCACGGGCGCGTCCGTTATCGCCCGTGACATTACCCAGCGAAAGAAGATCGAGAGGGAACTCGACGAACACCGGTGGTACCTGGAGGACATGGTCCGGAAGCGCACCAAGGAATTGTCGGATCGCTCCGAGGAGTTGCAGACCGTCAATGAGGAACTGCAGGCCCGGGGCGAGGAGTTGGGGATCGCCAACGAAGAATTGATGGCACAGGCGGGCGAACTCCGGCTCCAGCAAGAGCAACTCAGGGTTGCCAACCAGGCACTGCTGGCCAGCAGGGAGGCCGAGACCCTTCGCACCGCCGAACTGCAGGCCGTGCTGGACACGATGCCCGCCGCGATTATGATTACGCGTGACCCGGAAGCCCGGGAGATGACAGGCAACCGCGCCGCCGAGGAGTTGTTGTGCGTGCCCCACGGCGCCAATTTGTCCGACCTGGGGTGGCACACCATAAAGCCCGGCACCCTGTTCGTCACGCGCGATGGCGAGAAACTTCCCCTGGAAGAATTGCCGGTGCTGCGCGCTGCCCGCGAAGGTGTGGCGGTGCATGATTGCGAGTATGACGTGGTGTCTGGGGACGGCACTATCCGCCACATGGTTGGCAATGCCACTCCCTTGAACTCCGGCGGCGCCGTTGGGGCGTTCATCGACATCACCGAGCGCAGGCGCATCGAGGATGCCATCCGCCAACACAATGAGACCATGGAAGCCATTAACGGCATCCTGAACGCCGCCCTGAGCTCCGACACCGAGGAACAGCTTGGCATGGCCTGCCTCAAAATCGCCGAGGGCATCACCCGAAGCAAGTTCGGGTTCATCGGCGACATTAACGAGGAGGGCCTCGAAGACATCGCCATCAGCAATCCCGGGTGGGAAGCCTGCGTCATGACGTACGCGGGGGGTCACCGGGTGCCGCCCAAGGCCTTCAAGATTCACGGCATTTACGGCCGCGTTCTTATTGACGCCAAACCCGTGCTCACCAATGACCCGGCCAACCATCCCGACGCCATTGGGCTCCCCCCGGGCCACCCCCCGCTGGAAGCGTTTCTCGGCGTTCCCCTGATTCACGCCGACCGAACCATGGGCATTGTCGCCGTGGGCAACCGCGAAGGCGGATACACGCTGGCAGACCAGGAACTGCTTGAGGCGCTCGCACCCGCCATCGTTGAGGCTTTCCTGCGCAAGCGCGCGGAAGACGCCTTGAAACGCAATCACGAGGTCCTGGAGCATCGCGTCCAGCAACGCACCATGGAACTCTCGGACGCCAACGAAGAATTGCGCAAAAGCGCCAACCGCCTCGATGAGGCCCAGCACATGGCCCACCTCGGCAATTGGGACTTGGACCTCACCACAAATACCGACCGCTGGTCGGACGAAACATTCCGGCTCCTCGGCTTTGAGCCGCAGACCGTGGCCCCGTCGTATGAGCTCTTCCTCGCGCGCGTCCATCCGGATGACCGCCCGCGGGTTTCCGAGGCCATTAAGAACGTCGTGGACCGCGGGGAACCGTACCGCATGCATTATCGGGTCCTGCTGCCCAACGGCGACATACGCCACATGGCCGCCCAGGCTGAGCGGTTCCTGGACGACCAGGGAAAGCTCGTCCGACAGGCCGGCACCCTCATGGACGTCACCGAGCAGGTCCGCGCCCGTGAAGAGGCTGAGTTGCGTCAAACGCAGCTCGTTCAGGCCGACAAGATGGTCTCCCTCGGTATTCTCACCTCCGGCGTTGCCCACGAGATCAACAATCCCAACCACTCCATCATGTCCAACGCCAGCCTCCTCGCCGACGCATGGACCGACATCCGCCCCCTGCTCGAGCGCGAATATGAAGCCTCCGGTGATTTCGTCATCGCCGGTTTTGACTATTCCAGAGCCCGCGAAGAATTCCCAAAGATACTGCACGACATCATGTCCGGTTCGCGCCGCATAGAAGCCATTGTCAGTGAACTCCGCGACTATGCCAGGTACAACCCCGAGGGCACCCGAACACCCATCGACCTTCAGCCCGTCATCGAGTCCGCCTGCCACTTGCTGGCAAGCATGATAAAGAAATCCACCGATCATTTCGACCTGTCCCTGGAGGCAAACCTGCCCAAAATCACCGCCAACCGCCAGCGTATCGAACAGGTCCTGATCAACCTCATCCAAAACGCCTGCCAGGCCCTTCCGGACAGCCGCAAGGCCGTATCGGTAACCGCCGCCCACTCCCCCGAGAACAGGGCCGTGACCATCATCGTCAACGACGAAGGCACCGGCATACCCCCGGAACACCTCAAGCATTTGGGAGACCCCTTCTTCACAACCAAACGCGCCACTGGCGGCACCGGTCTGGGCCTTTCCGTGTCTTTCAACATCGTCCGCGAACATGGCGGCACCCTCGACTTCGTCTCCATCCCCGGAAAAGGCACCCGCGCCCAACTGACCCTACCCGTTAGCGAAGCGCAGTGACCGTTGGAGCCACGCCCCCCCCCCGCCCGAAACGCTCCCACATTCCCCGAAAAGGGCCTTCCAAGAATCAAGAATACGGTGTCCAACCTGGCAAATCGGTGATAATGTCTGCGACCGGGCAAATGGCTACCTCCCGAACGGTCTTTACCCAACGGGGTTATGGAGCACAGCCCAGGGTTGGCGGTCGGCTGAGCAACGCGGAGTCGAACGCCTACCCTGGGTATCACGGCCATCCGCCTCCTCCCATCTACCCTGAAAGGGTTCTTCCCCCGAACCCCTCAGGGTTGGTCGCACAAAAACACCCTCTAGGCACTCCCCTACCCACCTGACGCTCCCACGGGCGTGAGGGTCATGTGACTGGGACACAGAATACCCACCGAAACCACCATCCGTATCGCGTCATCAACGGACAGCCCGCACAGAAAAACCTCCTCCGTCTTGTACAACAGAAACAGGCCCACGCTGATGTTCGGCGCCGTGGGCAGGAAAATCTTGCACAGTTCCGTGCCATCCGCCTGCCGTACCCGCCCGACAAGAAATCCTAGCGCCCGCACACCCGGATAAGGAAACTCCACAAGCACCGCCGCCTCCAGCCCCGGACTCTTGCCATCACTCTTCGTGGCCAGCGTCCCCACAATCTGCTTTGTGGCACTGTAAACAACGCGGACCATCGGAATTCTCTCTATCAGGAATTCGCCCAACGCGATCAGCCGCTGTCCCACCACCGCCGTGGCCACCATGCCAATGAGCCACAGCCCCGCAACAAAAACAACAAAAGACAGTCCCAGCATCGACCACTGGGGCATGTCCATGTCCGTCATAATCACCTTGGTGACGGGAGTCACCCGTCCCACCGTGAGCCCGAAGATAAAGCGCACCACCACCACCGTGCTGGCCAACGGCACAAGCAGCAGCAGACCGGACAAGAGCCGGTTGCGAATGATGGCCATGTTCCGCGTCCAATACGACGGCTTCTCCGGTGTCTTGACCTCCACGGGATCGTCCCCCCCGGCACTCGGCGCATGGCGCAACCGCTCCGGCATCGGCCCGTCATTCAGCCGGTCTGGCATGACAATCCCGGCGGACATGGCCGCCTTCAACGCGTCCTCCACCGAAAGGCCGCTGGCCTGCACAAACTCCTTCGGATATATCTCCAGGTAGCCGCTCGTCGGATTGGGCGTCGTCAGCACAAACACACGGTAATACTCCACCCCGTCCTGCAGCGTCAGCCGGCCGGTGATGAACGCCAGCGACTTGACGCCCGGGTACGGAAAATCCACCATGACCGACGCCTCGTAATTGCCCCCCACATCCTTGGGGCTCAGCACCTCCACCATCTGCTTCGAGGCGCCGTACACGGCCTTCACCAGAGGGATCTTCCGGATGACAAACTCGAACAGCCCAATAAGCCGCCGGCCCGCCGTTGCCGCCGCAATAATCCCCAATATGAAAAGCAGTCCCAAGAACAGCGCAATCGACACCCCGATGATCACCGTCTCGGGAAAGGTGCCCGTGATCCGGCGGATTATCGGAGCAAGGTATCCCGCCGTAAGGTCATAGCAGAACTGAAGCACATACACGGTCACGCCCAGGGGGACCACCACAATGAGACCCCGGAGCATGTGTCTCCGAAGCGTCGCGGTAATCCGCGCACCGAAAGAAACCTTGGCAGTTTTGGCCTTCCCAAACATCCGTCCTACCATCCCGTCATTTCATTCATTTTCTCGCGCATTCCCCTGTTGTCATTCCCACATTCTTGTTCCAACAAGTTTCCTTCACCCCTGCGTTCCTTCCTTCATCTCTCTCCCGATTCCCGTCTTTGTCTCCATCTGACCACAACAACACACGCACAGTGTCAGAGTCGACTGCATTTCCATAAGAATCCTTCCCGCCCCCTGCAATGCATGCTCAAGTCTCAAATCTTCTCTTCTCTTCATTCCTTTTCCGTGTATTTTCGGGTATTCCGTGGTCAAACGTTCGTCTTTTCCGTCTTCTCTTCTACGCAGTCTCCGCCGCGCCGGGCGTCTCTCCAACCGAAGGGTAATACTGCGTACCCCATTCCGGATTCAGCCGCGCCTGAATCTCAAACGAGTCCAGCAGCACCAGCGCGGCCATCGCCTCAACCACCGGCACGGCCCGCGGAACAATGCACGGATCATGTCTTCCCAGCACGGCCACCTCGACATTCTCCCCCGCGACGCTGCACGTCGGCTGCTTCTGCGCAATCGAGGCCGTGGGCTTCACCGCCACGCGCATGATCACCGGCTCCCCCGTCGAAATGCCCCCCAGGATGCCCCCGTGATGGTTGCTCAGGAAACGCCCGTCTTCCATGCGGTCGTTCGCCTCGCTGCCGCGCAGCCCGCAAATGGCAAAGCCGTCGCCCACCTCCACCCCCTTCACCGCGCCCATCGTCATAATCGCGCTGATAAGGCGGGCATCCAACTTTCCAAACACCGGGTCACCCAAGCCCGGCGGAAGTCCATAGACCTCCAGTTGGATAATCCCGCCCACCGAGTCTTTGTTCCCGCGCGCCGCAAGAATCGCCGCTTCCATCGCCGGAGCAGCCTCCGCGTCGGCGCAGCGCACCGGGTTGCTTTCAATCACCGAAAGGTCGCACTGCTTCGCCCGAATACCGGCTATCTCAAGGGCATGCGCGACAATCCGTACCCCGAGTTTCTTCAGCACAAGCGAAGCCAGCGCCCCCGCGGCCACGCGGCACGCCGTCTCACGGCCCGACTGCCGCCCGCCCCCGCGATGGTCTCGAATCCCATACTTTTTATAAAACGTGAAATCACCATGGCCCGGCCGAAAAAGGTCCTTCAGGTCATCGTAATTCTTCGACCGCTGGTCCTCATTGTGGATAACCATGGCGATGGGCGCGCCGGTCGTGCG
>CAIXUF010000188.1 GCA_903922535.1 Candidatus Hydrogenedentota bacterium | reverse complement strand
GGATCATCTTGCCGTTGGAAAGGCCCACCTTGACCGGCCTGGCGGCGAAGGTGTTCGGCGCTGCCGGCACTTCGGCAAACACGGTCGGTCCGCCCTCGAATATCTGTACGGCCGCCTCGGGCACGGCCAGCACTTCCGTCGTGGTCTGGTCGGACGGGCGGTCAAACACCATGCCCACCTGGGCGAACATGCCGGGGCTGATGGGCGCCGCCACGTTGCCAATCTCAATGCGCGCCTGGACGGTGCGCGTTTCCTTGTTCAGTTCGGGGGCCAGGTACGCCAGCGTGCCCGGGAAAGACTGGCCGGCAAAGGCCTCCATGGTCACGGTGACCGGCGCGTGCAGCACCAGCCGCTGGATCTGGTTTTCAGGCACGTCCGCAAGCACCCAGAGCACCTTCATGTCGGCCAGCTTGAGGAGCGCGTCGCGGTCGGGGCCGACCACCTCGCCCATGGTCACTTCACGCTCCACCACCCGCCCGTCGATGGGGGCGTGCACGGTGTAGCGGGGGTTCACCTCGCCCGAGGCGACCAACTGTTTGATCTCGTCCCCGGTCACGCCGTACAGATGCAGCGTGTTCTCCGCCGCGGTCAGCGCCGACTTGGCCGACTTCTGCGCACCCAGCGCGGATTTGTATTCGCCCTCGCGCCGCTGGAATTCGCCCAGCGCGATGCCCTTGCCCTCCAGCAGCCGCTTGGCGCGCTCCGCCGCCGTTTGCGCCACCTCCGTGGCCGAGGCGGCCACCTCCACCTGGGTGCGCTTCTGCAGGAATTCGCTTTGCGCCTCGCCGAGCGCCGGACTGTCAATGACGAGCAGCACGTCGCCTTTTGCGACGGCGTCGCCGAGCTTCACTTTGACCTCGGCCACGCGCCCCTGCACCGGCGTGCCGATGTGGGCCATCTGTTCCAGGTTGTAGGAGACCCGGCCCGGCACGACCAGTTCGTCGCCGAGGGTCATCTTGCGCACCGGCTCCACCCGGATGCCGTTCTGCCGGACGGCCTCCGGGGTCAGCGTCGTCTTGTCCTCGTGGGCTTCGCCGCCCTCCGCCCCGTGGGCATGGCCGTCCCCCTCCGCATGCGCCGCCGCGGCCGGTTCCGCCGCGGGCTTTTCCCCGGCCTGAACGCTGCGTCCCTGCACGATGACAACAGCAAGGGCCGCCACGGCCGCCACCAGCATGAGCGCGCCCAGGGCCGTGGTTATGTTGCGGGCGTTATTCGTTTTCATTCCACCAATCCTCCGGCGCCGATGGCCCGTTCGAGTTCGGTTCGGGCAACTTGGGCGTCATAAAGTGCCTGCAAATACTCCGCTTCCGTCTGCCGGGCCGTGCGGCGCACGTCCAACAGTTGCAGAAGGTCCACCTCCCCCTCCTCGTACATGGTCGTTTCAATGTGCAGTGATTCGGCGGCCGCGGCGCGCAGGCCGCCCTCAAAGGCGGCCCGCTGCTCGCGCGCGCCCTCGTAGGTCTGCACGCCCGTTTCCACGTCGCGCTCCACTTCCTGCTGAATGCGGGCCCGTTCGGCCTGCACCTCCTGCAGTTCCGCCTGTGCTGCGGCAATGCCGCCCTGGTTTCGGTCGCGGGCGGGCACTTCCAGCCCCAGCGGTATGCCCAGTCGAAGGTTCGGCTGCCACGCCTTCTCCTCACGCGCGATGGCCAGTTCTTTTTGTTTCAAAACGGCGTCCAGACGGCGCAGCACCGGATGCTGGGCGAGCGCGATCTCGCGTGCCTGCCCGGCATCCGCTTCGCCAAGCGCCTGGTCCAGATGATCCGCAAGCGTGAAACCGGAAGGCAGGGACCGGCCGCACAGGGTGTTGAGAATTGCCCGCGCCGAGGTGTTCCGGCGCTGCTGCTCCTGCACGGCGCGCGACGCCTTCAGCGTCTCCACCTGCGCCCGGATGCGGTCAATCTCCGGCACCTCGCCCGCGTCCACACGGCGTCCCACCACCTGCTCAATCTCCTGCTCCGTGTGCAGCGCCTCTTTTGCCAGTTCCACGGCCCGTTCGGCATGAAGCACGGTCCAGTAAGCCTTGGCCACGTCGGCCGAGAGCGCCGCGCGGAACTGCTCCTCGGAGCGATCCACCACCGGTTTGGCGGCTTCCGCCGCCGCCGCGCGCGTTTGCCGCTTGGCCGGAGGTTCTATCGGCAGAAACAGGTTGGGCAACAGTTCCGGACCGATTTCGAAATCCGGGTTGGGATACGCCAGCGCCTGCAGGACCTCGGCATTGGCCGCCGCGCGGTGGGCGGCGTATTCGGCGAAACTCGGGTTCTTTTTCAGCGCGAGTTGCTGTGCCTGCGCCCGCGTGAGCGCCGTGTTTTCTGGCACCTGCGCGGCTGGGGGCAGGGTTTCACCTGGAAAGACGCGTGTGATTATTTCAGCGGTCGGCAGCGCGGGCGGGCCTGGGCACGCCGCGTCCGGCGGGGCCTGCCTGGACGGCACGGTGGCGCAACCTGCCAAGAACAGCAGGGCCGCACACACCGCCGGGCACTTGAGACGGGTTCGGTTCATTTTACAGGGGATCCTTCGTGGAATCTCTGACGACTGCTGCCCCGTCATTCCCGGCTTGCGGGAGAAACCGTGGCAGGCACGGCACCGGAATCAAATCAGACCCAGATGCAACGTATGGATGCGGAAGTCCGTTGGAACGTGTCCGGCATGCGTGCCGCTCGGGCACGGAGAAAGGAGGTCGGGTGAAGGATCAGATGCGCAGGACGCGCGGCGGGGTACAGAAAGCAACGCCGCCGTCAGGCGGAGGAAGGGACGCAGGGGATGCTGCCCCGAAAAGATTCTGGGCAAGGCGTGCCGGGAGCACGACCGACAACGCCGGGTTGGCCGGGGAGGAAGACTTCTTCTTCGACCCGTTTAAGGAAGAGGCCGGACCAGTTACCGGGCCTTGGGCAAGGGGAATGTCCACACAGGACAGGCAATCGCCGCAGGCATGGTCGTTGCGGTCCATGCCGGGAACCCGGGGCGCCTCACCCACGGGCCTGCAGGGACCTTCCGCGCATCGGCCGTTCTGGGCGTATTCAAGCGCGATGTGCCCATGCGGGCCGATGCAAAGGACAATGTCTCTTCCCGGAAACGCGGTGACGGCAAGGCACAGCGCCAGAGCGGCGACAGTGCACCTTGTCCAAAACCGCATCATAGACAATCTACTCCGAGTAGTTACCGGCTCAAGAGGAGCAAACCCAGCCCTTATTCTATGCCATGGCAGCCGTGTGAGTCCACAGCGCGGGCATTCCAATGCCGCGTCCCGCGCGGTGAAGGCGGCAATTGTGTTCCTCGCGATTCTTGCAGGAGCGACAGTGAATGACGAATGCTCACCCTGACCGTAAGAATAGTGGGTGATGTGATAAAGGGGCGAAGACTCGGGTGTTGTCAACGATAAAGCCGTCAATGTGATGGTGTTGCCGGTCGGGCATGTCCGTCTGGAAGGCCCAACGATCACAGGCATGGAGTGTTTCTGTTCAACAGATTCTGCCGCTTATGCTAAAAATCAATAAAAAATGCCGTATTATCCGAATAGCAAGCGTGTATTGCGGCATTTCCTGAAATTTTGATTGCCTTCTGGAGGGATTCCTGATAATATGGCGTCAGGTTAATGGAGAACACATTCACATGGAAGCCTCCGCAACGGGGTGTAGTCCAGCCACAGACATGATTCACGACGAACTCTTGACCTTGAGCAGTGCTGAACGGCGGCAAGTCGAACAGCACAAGTATTACCTGTCGCAGAAGCGCGGCGCGGATGTGGGTTTTGAGATGGCGGCCAGGGACTGGTTCGAGAAACATTCCCAGGAATGGCGCGAAGAGCGCCACCGCCGCATGCTGGCCATGCAGCGGGACGAGATTGCCCGGTACAAGTGGCTCCGTTCCGAGGAGGCCCGCCGGGACCTCGGCTCCGCCGCGGCGCTGGAATGGATTCGTCTGTATGCGGCCGCGTGGCGGGAATGGTTCGAGAAGGAGTATGAGGACGTCGACGTGCTGCCGGGTCCGTACCGCTAAGCGGTTCCTGTTCGGCAGAAGGGGGCAGAGAAGGGGGGGTGGAAGCCTTTTCCACTGTGGACGCAGAATGTTGCCGCGTTCATGGGATGGCGTTCGGCGTTCCGCCTAGCAGGCCTCGGCGGCAGGCAGTTTCTCCTTCTCCCAGACCTCGCTGCCCACCTTCAGGTGCGCGCCCTCCTGCCAGAAGAAATCCACCGTCAGCGAATGGCGCATGTCAGGGCGTTTGAACACCCGCAAATCCCCGGCGGCCCGGCGTGCCGTGAGCACGGCCGCCTCGTAGGCCTCATCGCTGATGTCCAGCGCGGCGGCATGCTGCGCGCCGCCCCGGCCCGTGGGAATGAACCGGTACAGATGCCACGCATGCACCCGCCCGCCCTGTGCCGCGTAACGGCTGAGCCATCTGCCAATGGCGGCGGTCTCCGCCAGATTGGCGGCGTTGACCACGGTGGACACCGTCACTTCCCGTCCCGCGCGGCGCAGTGTTTCCAGGCGCCGCAGGATGAGCGAAAAGTGGTCGGCGCAGGTACCCCGGCCCGCGGCGGCGCTCCGGCGCAGGTCGTTGTGCAGTTCGGCGTGGGATGCATCCAGCGGCAGCACAAACCGGTCCACCCCGGGTGTCCGCGCAAAACCGTCCGGCAGCAGCACACCGTTCGTGCCCAACTGCACATGGAAGCCCCGCGCCTTCGCCTCGCGGACCGCATAGCGCCAGTCGCCCGGCCATTCACAGGGCTCGCCCCCGCCCACCACCACCTGGTCAAAGCCGCGCGCGCAAAGGGTGTCCAGCGCCGACAGGTATTGTGGGCGGTCCATGGAGGACAGACGCGCATCACTGATGCAGAACCGGCACCGCATGGCACAGCCCCCGTGGAGAAAGACCACGGCAATCCGGCGCGCGGGGGAGGTACTATAAAGGGGGGCCACTGCTGTCATGGGCGCAGATTCTACCATGTCTCCGGCAAAGGGCGCGAAATGCCGCGCCGAATTCCGCTGGGGGACCGCCACCATTTCCAGTCACAGACCTGACGTCGCCGGAAAAAACCCGGTTCTGGAAATGGTGGCTGTACCCGTGGTCGCGAAGACGCGGAACACCTTGCGTTCCTAATGATAATGCATTATCATTAAGATATTGTATCTGACAGGAAGGATGACTGGTGCGTTATCTGGTCCCCACACATCTGCGTTTTTGGGTACTGTTTGCCGTACTGTGCACCGTGCTGTGCGACGGATGCGGCGTGCCGCCAGCGCCCCCGGTCACCGGCGTCACCGAAGTGGCGGTGCCGATTGCGCCGGCGGGCTGGCTTATGGGACGCGTTGGCGGTGCGGATGTGCGGGTGTCGGTGCTGGTGCCGCCGGGACAATCGGCGGAGACCTGGCAGGTGCTGCCCCGGCAGATGGAGGATCTGGGCCGGGCGAAATTGTACGGATTTCTTGGCCTGCCCTTCGAGGCACCGCTGGTGGAGAAGCTGAAGGCCATGTTTCCGGAACTGGTCATCGTGGATCTGCGGCAGGGTCTGACACTGCGCGGGGAAGAACGCCACCACGATGAGGGTGGCGCGGAACACGCGCACGGCGCTGCGGACCCGCACGTCTGGCTTGACCCGGTGCTGTTAAAGACCATGGCGGCCACTGTGGAAACGGCGCTGGCCAGAACTGCGCCGGACCACGCGCAAAGCTTTGCGGCGCACCGGGGGGAACTTGCCGCGGAACTGGACACGCTCCACACGCGGGTGGGCGAAATACTGACTCCGGCAAAGGGCCGCGAGTTCTTTGTGTTTCATCCCGCCTTTGGCTACCTGGCGGACCGCTACGGCCTGAAACAGACGGCAGTGGAGGTTGAGGGCAAGGCGCCGGGGGCGCGGCGGCTCAGCGAACTGGCCGAGAAGATCAAGAATGACGGCGCGCGGGCCCTGTTTGTCCAGCCGCAGTACTCCACCGCCGAGGCGAAGGCGCTGGCCGAATCGGCCGGGCTGCCGCTGGTCACGCTGGATGATCTCGCCGAAGACTATCCGGAGAACCTGCTGCGCATCGCCCATACCCTGGCGGAGCATCTGCAATGAGCACACCCGCGATAGAACTGTCCGGGGTGGGCTTCGGCTATGACGCGCGGTGTCCCGTGCTGGAAGGCGTGGACATGCGGGTCGAGCGCGGCGCGTTTGTCACGATTGTCGGGCCGAACGGCGGTGGCAAGACGACGCTGTTCCG
>CAIXUF010000187.1 GCA_903922535.1 Candidatus Hydrogenedentota bacterium | reverse complement strand
TGGCCACCGCAGTCAAAACAAACGGCTTCCTTTTGCGCCGTGAAACATGCTAGGACCGCCGCGCATGACCCATCCCCGTCCCACGCGCTACAATAGGGGGATGGACCCACAGTTCAAACAGGGCGAATCGCTCGCAGCCGGAACACAGCGCATTCTTGAAATGCAACTGGTCGCGGCGCTGGAGCATCTCAAGGCCCCGCCGGAACGGCGGGAAGAGGGTGTCCACGAGTGCCGCAAGTGCCTCAAATATGCCCGCGCGCTGCTCCGGCTGGTCGAGGAAGGCATGCCCAAGCGCGCCTTCCGCAAGTGGAACGTCACGCTGCGCAACGCGGCCCGCTGCATTTCCAACCTGCGTGACGCGACCGCCCTGCTGGAATGTCTGGACGCGTTGGCTGCCGAAGCGGGGTCGGAGACGAACGTAGGCGCGGCATCCTGCCGCGTTCCGACCCGGGCCGCAGTGGCGGCGTGCCGGGAGGCGCTGGCACAGCCGACGGCGGTGACATCGAAAAAGACGCCGGTTTCGGCGGATGCCGCCGCCGAGAAGGCGTTTCTGCTCATTTCCGGACTGCTTACCACCCCGCATGACCCGGCGCTTGGACGGGGCCGGGAGGCGCGCATTCTTCGGGAGGGGCTGCGCCGCTCCTACGCCCTCGGCCGCCGCGCCATGGCACGCGTGCGAAAGACGGGCGATATCGAAGCCTCCCATGAATGGCGCAAGCGTGCGAAAGACCTGCGCTACCAGTTCGCGATGCTGCGGGCCGTCTGGCCCGGGGTTTGCGACGCGCTGGAGGGGGAACTGCACCGGTTGACGGACTGCCTGGGCCGTGTCCACGATCTGCATTTGATAACGACGGCGCTGGCGGCGCTGGCGCCTGGAACGGTTTCCGATGAGGCGCTTTCGGCGGTGCGGACGTGCGCGGACCGGTCGGCGGAGGCCGCGGCCGCCGAGGCGCTGCAACTGGGATCGCGATTGTACGACGGCAAACCCGGCAGCTTTGCGGACCGCGTGGCAGGATGGTGGATACTCTGGCGGGACGAACCGTCCCGCAGGAACGATATTGCTGGACAGGATGGTGAAGGATCAAAGCATGAGTGAATTTGGCCGGGTTATGGGCCTTGACATCGGCGACGTGCGCATCGGCGTGGCGCTCAGCGACCCAATGCGGATGATTGCAAGCCCGCACGCGGTGGTGAAGGAGAACTCCCGCGACGCGGCCGTGGCCGCGATCAAGAAGATTGCCGACGAGCAGGAGGTCGTGCGCATTGTTGCGGGCGTGCCCCTGAACGAGGCCGGCGGCCACGGGCCGCAGGCGGACAAGACGCTGGCGTTCATCGAGCGGCTGCGCGCCGCGGTGTCGGTGGAGGTGGTTGTGCAGGACGAGCGCTACAGCACGGCCGCCGCCAACCGCATGCTGATCGGCGCAAACGTGCGCCGCGACAAGCGCAAGCTGGTCGTGGACAAGATTGCCGCCACCCACATTCTCCAAACCTATCTCGACCGCGCCGCCTCGGACCTGCGCGCGCGGGAGCCGCGCCCATGACGCAGCCGGAAGAGCCTGTTTTCGACACGCCCCGCCGCCGCTGGACCTTTTTCAGAATACTGGCCACGGCGATACTGTTCGGTCTGGCTGCGCTGCTGCTGGCGGGGGTGGCGGGCGGTGTGGTGGCGTTTGTTGTGTACGACCATGTCACGCAGCCCGGCGTGGCCGGACCGGAAGTGGAGATCATCGTGCCGCAAAAGGCCACGGGCCGCGACGTGGGCCGCATCCTTGTCGAGAACGGCCTGATCGAGCATGAGGCCTTTTTTCGGCTGGCCCTGCAGATAGACGGCACGAACCAGGCCATTCGCACCGGGGCCTACCGGCTGCACCGGGGCAACTCGGCGCTGGAACTGCTGCACCAGCTCCACAAAGGGCCTGCGCACCAGGTGGTGGAGACCCAGTTCAAGATCACGGTACCCGAGGGGCTGACGATCCGTCAGGCTTCCGAGTTGGTGAAGGACCCGAAGGGGTTCATCGAGGCGGCCCATGATCAGGCGCTGATCAAAAAGCTCGGCATTGATGCGGATTCGCTGGAAGGCTTCCTCATGCCCAACACGTACTTCTTCGACACGGAGCCGGAGCCGCACGCGCTGGTGGAGCGCATGGTTGCCCAGTTCGAAAAGGAGTACAAGAAACTGGCCGCCGAAGTGCCCGGCGCGGACAAGTTGAACCGGATGCGGGTTGTCACCATTGCCTCGCTGGTCGAGGAGGAGACCAAGGCGGACG
>CAIXUF010000186.1 GCA_903922535.1 Candidatus Hydrogenedentota bacterium | reverse complement strand
GTCACATCATCGCCCGCCGTGGTGCGCCCCATGGTGAAGGTGCCCTCCGATACGGAAAGCATTTCCGGGGTGAGGAAGATTGTGTCGCTCACCGCGGGGGATTCGCCGCCCGCGTTGCGAACCTTGAAGTACACCGTCCACACGCCCGTGCCGCCCGAAAGCGTGAAGTGCGGCGGGGTTCCATAGGCAGCCCAGGACGCCCCGGAGAAGCTGGCGGACTCGCTCGCCATGTAGTCCACGGGGCTGTGTGTCGCCGCGTTGTCCAAGGTCACCGTAAGGGATGATGTCGTCGCCGCGCCGCCGTTGATTGCGAACGATGTCACCACGGGGGCCAGAATGGTGAAACTCGCCGTCACGCTGATGTTGCCCGTGACATTGGTGTCCGTGCGTGGGTTCTGTGTCGAAGTGTCGCTCCATTGCGCGAAGAGATAATCCGAATTTGGTGCAGCCGTCACGGCGGCGCCGCTACCGCCATGGTTCACGGTCTGCGGCGACGTGCCCGTGATAGATCCGTTTGCCCCGGCGGTGTACGTCAGGGTGTACTGGTTGATCGCAAAGCTGGCCGTAACGCTGACGTTGCCCGTCACCGGCGTGTCGGTCCTAGCCGCCGTCAGCACCCCATCGCTCCACTGCGTGAAGTGGTAACCGGTGCCTGCCACGGCCGTCACCGCCGAAGCGCTGCCGCCATGGTTTACCGTCTGCGGCGAGGCGCCCGTGATGGAGCCGTTCGACCCGGCGCTGTAGGTCAGGGTGTACTGGTTGATCGCAAAGCTGGCCGTAACGCTGATGTTGGCCGTCACCGGCGTGTCGGTGCGCGCCGCTGTCAGCACCCCGTCGCTCCACTGTGTGAAGTGGTAACCGGTGCCCGGCACCGCCGTCACCGCCGTGCCGCTGCCGCCGTGGTTCACTGTCTGCGGTGAGGTGCCGGAGACAGTGCCGTTCGACCCGGCGGAGTACGTCAGGGTGTGCGTGTCAATCACAAAGGTCGCCGCCACCGTGCGCGGGCCGGTCACCGCCGTCGTCGTGTAGGACCCGGCCTGCGCGCCCTCCACGCTGTCCACCACGCTGACGGTGTGCCAGTGCGGGTTGGGCGTCACCGTGATGTCACTTGTGTCGCCATGGACCACCTTGGTCGGGTTCGCCGTGCAGGTGCCGCTACCCGTCACGCCGCACGTGACGGTGCTGCGCGCCGACAGCGTGAACGAGTAGGCCGTGTTCGGCGTCAGGCCGGACAGGGTCGTGGTGCCCCAAAGCCCGGCACTGTGCCACACCGCGGTTTCCCCCATGCTCCCGTCCGTCTGAATCCACAGGGGACCGTCAGTCGCCGACGAGAATTCAATGGCATATTCGGTGCCTGCCGGGTTGCCGTCCTCGGCGCCGATGGAGACGGTGAGCGAGTTCGTGGTCATGCCGCCCACCACGGGCTGAGCGGCCGGAACCGCCAGCGTCCGCGCCGTGTAGGTCTGCGTCTTCCCGCTGTCGCCGCCCGCGCCGACGGCCGCCACCTGGAAGGAATACAGCGTGTCCGGAGACAGGCCGTTGTGCTGCCACGAGGTGGCGCCGGAGGCCGTAGTTGTTTGCAGCGTTACCGGCGCGCGCGCGCCGGGATCGTCATACACCTTGAAACCGGTTTCATTGTCCGAGTTGTCCACCCAGGTCCAGGTGATGCTGTTTTGGGTGATGGCAATTGCCCCGGGCGTGATTGGTGCGCTGGGAGGGTCCACGCCCACGCCGACCGCGCAGAAAAAGGTGACGGTGGAACTCTGGGCGACAGCGCCGGAAACGCCCGGCAGAGTCATGGCGAGAGCCACCATCAGCGCCCAGAAGGTTCTCATTGGGTTCATGACGTGTCGTCCTTTTTCGTTACCGCACGTGTCGCTGGATTCCTGTTTTGACTGAGCGGTTTCAGGAAGACCGTGCCCACATCAGCTTTCTTGGCCTTCGGGGCGATGTGTGACGGTTTCTGGGAAAGCGCCCAAAGCCATCGTCGCGCCCCGATAGAGGTGCACAGGCACTACTTACCGGATTCAACCGGATAGGCCGCATTGCCGGGCCGCAGATACACGTCATCGTTGGCAAACGAAGCAAAACGTCCCCGCCGCAAATGTCCACGCATTCTTGGGAGAAGCTTGCGCACCCTGTATGGCGCCGGTGCGCCTGGTCCACCGCGCGGTACGGCACTTCCACACTCTCCGGGACAAGAACCAGATGCACATGGTTCGCTGCAAGACGGCTCACCTGAAGAACGTTTTTGTGCGAGGTTTGCCCCGTTGCGTCACGCGAAGCGGTAATGCCGATATTACTGTTGCCTGCCTTAGGTCCCATTCTATGTATTATAACATAAAGTCATTATCTTTGAACGCTCGAAAGAATGCAGAGACTTGGCAGTCAACAGTACAAATTCAGGCGGAATAGGACAGGACTGACGAAGGGGATTCAACAGATATTCCGAACACAGACAGGACATCTTACGCATGCCCAGGATGTGTGCTTCGCCACGACGTAAAGAATAGAGCAAGCGGAATTGCTATTCGCTCTTGGGAACGTTGGGGGTAGTGGGGGACGTGGTGGTGTTGCCCATGTCCTTTTCCACAGCCTCAACGCGGCGGCCGAGCTGGCGGACTTCTTTCTGCCATGCGGGGGGGATGGTGGCGACGCAGACATGGGCACCCTCGCCAAGCTTGTAGGACCCGCCAAAGACAACCTGATCGCCATTACGGTTCCAGCCGACCTCGGGGTGGGCGCCGCTGCCGTAGGTGCGGTGGCCCGCCGTGAGCAGATGGGGGCGCGCGGTCAATCCCTCAAAGAGCATGATGTCGCCGTGCCAGTTGTCGCCGGCGGCCCAGCGGCCATCGGGGCTGCCAGAGGCGTGCCACCAGTTGCGCCTGGAGATGGTTGCGTTGTCCAGATTGGGGAACCATGCGCCCTCGCCCACGATGCGCACCTCGCCGGTGCGGACATTGAGTATCTTCACGTGCGAGTCCTCGGTTGGCTTGGCGTGGACGCCGCCGCAGAAGAGCATGAGGTCGTTGATCCACCATGACTCGTGCGTGACCAGTTCGCCGTCTCGCTCGACATAGGGCGCCCAGGGCTTGCCGTCGCGGATGTCCACCACCCAGATGCGGATGGGGGCGTTGGCGAAACTGATCCAGTTGGGGTTGGTGACGCTCCACTGCACGTGGCTGACGCCGAGGGTGGTGCCGGGGGGCATGCCGCAGATGCGCTTGACCGCGCCGTCGTCGGTACTGACGGTGAAGATGGCGGTGGACTTTGCATTCTCCGGATCGGCGCCGCCGGTGGCCAGGAAGCGGCCGTCGCAGCTTTCGTTCAACTGGCCGATGGTGCCGTTCATCTCGCACAGGAGCCGTTGCCGCGCCCACACCCTGGACGGGGTCTTTGCCGGTTCTTTCGACGCCTCGATCTCAAACGAAATCTCCAGCACGCGCGGTCCGGCCATGGTGTAGACGGCCGGATGGTTTACGGCGGCCGTCGCGCCGCCGGTGGGCGCGCCATCCGACGCGGTGATGCGGATGAGTTCGCCGGTGGCGGTGAGATAGCCCATGAGGCCGCCGCGCTCGCGCTGGGACGCAAAGAGGATCATGGCGTTGTCGGACAGCCAGGACCGCTGGTGGAAATAGAGGTTCTGGTTTTTCGTGGGACCGCTTGTCAGAAAGAGCAGTTCGGCGCCGGTCTGGTCGTCGACCATCCGCTTCGCTTCGGTGGGGAACACTTCCAGAGGATAACGGTCACCGAAGGCCGGCGTGGCGGCATGGGCACCGAGCGCGCCGCCGCACAAG
Organism: Candidatus Hydrogenedentota bacterium; assembly: GCA_903922535.1. The sequence continues at coordinate 6,312 of CAIXUF010000186.1, read as the reverse complement.
GCAATTGTGGCCAATATGGAAAAGGAGTGTCTGGCCATCCAGGTCAACTTTGCGAACATGGGCATTCTCCAAAGGTTGTTTTCAGAAAGCGGTGTCATTTTGTCCTAACCGCGCCGGTCTTACCGCACACGCACCAGACCATGGACGATCTGGCCGAGGTAGCGTCCGTCCCACCAGATTTGCACGGGAATGACCCGCAGTCCGGGCGCGGCATCGGCGGGACATTCGACGCAAAGCCGCAGCGCACCGTCCGGGTTTGCCACGTCCGGCCCGGACAAGCCACTGGTGCGCGCGGGTACGTCCGTCTCCAACGGCCCTTCCGCACAGGCGCGCCAGGCTGCGGGCAGCACGGCATTTGCCCTGGCATGCGACGCATGCTTGCCATGATTTGTGAATTCCACGTCAAGCGTGCACTTGGTTCCGCGGTCCATCTCCTGCTCGTAGGGGGCCGTTCGCACCCAGTGCTCGTCCAGCGCGAAATTGGCATTTTCCCAGGGCGTCATCTTCTCCACGAGATCCTGCCGTTCGGCCAGGACCGCTTCCATCTGGTTTAACTGGTCGGCGGTGAAGGAGAAGGCTTTCCCCTGATGCTGGTTCAGTATGTAGTCCGGCTGCGTCTGGCGCAGGATGTCAAAGCAGCGCCTCATGCCGAGTCCGGGTCCCAGGAAATTACGGTTGCCTGTGCAATAGTCGTCCACCCCCGTGGGCGACAGTGAATCGCCCGCGAAGAAGACCTTCTTGCCATGGCCTTCGACCAGCAATCCCCCGTGATAGAGCGTCTGGCCCGGAAAATGAAAGGCGGTCAGCGTGAATTCCTGCCACTTCCAGATCTCACCGTCCTTCAGCACCCGTGTGACCGGTGCGGGGTACTGGGGCAGACAGGGCAGAAGGTAGCGTTCGGGATGCTCCAGAATGGGTGCCATGCCTGCTTCGCAGAGCAGTGGAATGCCCGCCTTGGCGAGGCCGTAATCCTCCTGTGTATGGTCGTCATGATAGTGCGTGATCCAGCACGCGTCCACCACGGTTCGCTTCTTTCCCCGGGACTGATCGATCGTCTCCAGCAGTTTCTGCAGGGGACAAGCGCCGCAGTCCACCAGCAGTACGGGCCCCGCGTCGGAAACCACAATGAAACTTGTGTCGATGACCTTCTGAACCCAGTCGGGGATGGGTGTCCTGGGAGAGGGAATCATCCGTCTTGGGTCGTTTTCCATGTCCTCCGTCACTTGGGGAAAGTAGAAATTGACCGCCGAAATGGCGACGTAGTTGCCCCATAAATCCCCAAAGCGCTGTTGCAGCAGGTCCAGCGCTTCGTTGGTGAAAGGAAAAGGAGCGCCGTGCGACGGGACCATGTCTGAAGGGGCCGCATCGCGGATCCTGCCCACACTTTCCAGCAGCGCGTCATGGGCACCCAGGAACCCATGGTAGTCCCTGAGCTTCTTGACGCCCTTCTGAAGCGAGTAAAGCTCCCAGACCTGCCCCGGCGCACTCATGACGTCGCCGCAGAACAGCCATGTCTTCTCCCCCGCTTTCACCCTGTAGGACACGGCGCCGTCAGTCATCCCAGGGGTGTCGAGCACCGAGACGGCGTGGCCGTTCCACTCGAAGCTGTCACCGCCGCGCACTACGCCAGCAAGCGGCATGGACCGGGAAGGCACCTGGCTTCCCGGCCGAAACTGATACAGATGCCAGTGGTTCTTCTCGTCGGCCCAGTATTCGTCCGCCTTCTCGAAGCAGTCGCGTTCCCCCGCCGGGCCGTGGAGCGCGGCACCCGCTTTTGCCATGGCGTATCCACCGGCGGTGTTTGGCCTGCGAAACTGGGTGAAATACACGGCCTCCACCGATTTCACGCCCAGTTTGGCGAGCCTCTCCGGCGTGACCGAATCGCAGCAGTCGAAGAGCAGGGCACTGTCCCCGTGGACCAGGACGCCGGTGTTCACGGCGCCGCGCAACACATAGAGATCACCGGCCAAACGGTCGCCGTCGGCAGCCTTCAGCGCCGCATCGTCGATCCCCTCCGCAGGCACATTGGCGCAGAGGGCTGCCGAAAATGCCAGCAAGACGCCGAGGCATCGAAGACGGGTCAGAGGCAATAATCGGCACACCATCAGGCATCGTCCGAGATGTTGTCCCAGGTGACGCCGAGACGGGGCGCGGCATAACCGATCTCTTTCAGATGGTCTCCATAGGCCATGATCCAGTGCGAATCGCGGACCTCTTTCTGGAGTTGGCGCCAGTTGCCCTCAATCTTCACCTCCTGCTGGGAGCGGCAGATGGCAAGGGAGGGGTTGTCCTCGATGGTGCCGCGCATGCCCACCCAGCGGCCGGTGTCGTACTCGGGGTCAATGAAGGAAACAAGCTGGCCGATGGGCATGTCGATTTTGGGCGAGACGCCGAACTCGGACTCGTAATGGGTGGTGAGGAGCGCGGGCGCATAGCTCACCCCGTCAAGGCGGCGGGGTGAGGTGCAGTGCGCGCAGGTGACCATTGCCTTGTGCGGGAAGGTCGAATTATGGAGGAACACGGGCGTTTGGGCGATGTGGTACATCAGAATGCCCGCCGGGATGATCACGAAGTCCGACTCGCAGAAGGCAAGGAGGCCCTCGTCGTTCAGCAGGCTGAGCGCCAGGCAGGCAGTGGTCTTGGACATGGGCATGATGAGGTTCATGCAACTGTTGATCGTGAACGCGGGCGCGTTGTGCTCGGTCATCAGTTCCTTGAACAGGCCGTAGAGAATGAACGAGTTGACAATGAAGGGACGCTCTGTCGCGAGGGTCGTGGCGGGCAGGGCGAGGTACTCGTCGGTCCACTTTTCGGCCAGGTCCATGCGGGCCTTGTCGGCGAGCGCCGCATTCACGCGCTTCGCGAAGTCCTCGTAGCTGACATCCACGATTTCAAGTCCGTACTTCTCGTGGTCGAAATTGGGCGCGTTGCCGGCATATTTGCCCTGCGGCCCGCCAAGGGCCACCACCTTGGTGCCGGTGAAGTTCTTCATGGCGTAGCGCGCGCGCAGCCGCCAGAGCAGTTCATCCATGTCGTCGACCACCACGTCATCGACGCCGACGATCTTGTTCTCCTGCTTGCTCTCGGCGGGGTTTACCGTGTCGGTGCGGAGATACTTGACGCTCAGTGCCTCATACCAATAGTAGAGCGGGCCGGAGGTGTGGCGCAGAAAGATCAAGCCGCGATCCTTGGGGATGCAGGCGCGGAGCGTTTCACCGCTGCCGCCGGAGGGATAGAGGATGACCACATCCGCGTCGGACTTGCCTGCCGCTGGCGCTTCATCCTCACCATCAACGCGGATTACCGGCCGGATTTCCAGACCAAAACCCGCCTTTTTGGCCAATGCTTCGAGTTCACCGGCAATGCGGGCGCATTCCCCGTCCACGGCCTCCTTGCTCTTTATGTCACCCCAGGACTTCCACGAGGTCTGTTCTCGGCGCTCCGGGATGCTGTACATAAGCACCGGCTGCACGACCAGCGGCTTGCCCGTCGTGGCGAAGGGCTTCTTCGCGTCCCACAGATCGCGGCTCCAGGTTGGTGTGGCGGCCATGGCCGTCATGGAGGTTCCGGCAAGGCTTGCGGCAAGCAGCATTCCGCCGCTTGCGCCCATAAACTCACGTCGGTTCATGCATTGGCGGCACATGGTCGTGTACTCCGTGTTGTTCCAGGGGCTGGGGTTTGGGGTCTTGGTTTTGGGGTGCGAGTCACTTCACTTCGAAGAAATGCTCTTTCTTGGCTTTGCACACCGGGCACTCGTCGGGCGCGTCGCCGACGACCGTGTTGCCGCAGATGTCGCACACGTAAATGGTGGCTGCGGGCAGATCGCCGCCTGCCTTCACGGCCGCAAGCGCACCCTCATACAGGTCATGATGCACCTTTTCCACGGCCATCGCGCCCGCGCAGACGATCTCAGCGGCCTTGTTGCCTTCGGCCTGGGCCTCGGCCACGAACTTGGGATACATGGACTCAAACTCAAACGCCTCGCCGGAGATGGCCGCCTCAAGATTCTCCGCGGTGCTTTTCACGCCGCCCAGCACCCGGAAGTGCGACAGGGCATGGACGGTTTCGGCCTCCGCGGCGGCGCGGAACAGCCGGGCGACCTGGGGCAGCCCTTCTTTGTCGGCCTTCTTGGCAAAGGCGGTATAGCGGCGGTTCGCCTGACTTTCACCCGCAAATGCTTCTTTCAGATTATCCGTCGTTGACATGGCGTTTCTCCTGTTTATTGGTTACAAGGCTGAAGCCCCCTTTCCGGGAGGCTATTTTCAACAGTTGGTACAATTCTATCGCAACGCCGGGCTGGACTCCATCACAAAGCGAAGCTCGCCGCCGTTGGCGATGTCGGCGTGGTCGAACCAGGTGCGGTTGAGCGGTGTGCCGTTCAGGGAGACCTGACGCACGTAGACGTTCTGGGGTGCGTTGTTCTCGGCAATAACGGTCAGCACCCTGCCCTCCCCCATCTGTACCACGGCCTTGTCGAACAGGGGCGAACCGATCTGGTATTTGGTGGTGCCCGCCACCGGGTAGAAGCCCAGCGCGCTGAGAACATACCACGCCGACAGCGTGCCGCCGTCATCGTTGCCGCCCAGTCCGTAATAGGTGTCGGCATACTGTGTGTCCAAGATTCGGCGCACCCACTTCTGGGTCAGGTCGGGGCGTCCGGCCGAATTGAACAGGTAGGCGGAGAAAATGTCCGGCTCGTTGCCATGCCAGTAATAGGGCCCGGGATTCCACTCGCCGACGGTCTTGTTCATATTCTCAAAGAAGGTCGTGAGGGCGGCCACGAAGGGCTCCGGCCCGCCGAAGAGTGCGATGAGGCCATCCGGGTCAAAGGGTACGGCCCACCGCCACTGCTCGGCGCTTCCCTCACAGTAGGCTTTCGTGTGCTTGCCGCCAATGTCAGCGTAGGACAACAGCAATGGCTTGAAATCCTTGAAGAACGCCCCATTGGAATCGCGGGGCTGGAAGTATTTCGTGGCCGGGTTCCAGAGATTGCGGTAGAACTGGGCGTGTTTGACGAAGAGGTCCGCGTCTTCCTTGTACCCCAATGCGCCGGCAAGTTGGCCAATTGCGTGGTCTTCCCAGCATATTTCCAGCGTCTTGGAAACGGACTTGTCCGTCTTGTCGTCGGGCTGGTATCCCAGTTTGTTGTACAGTCCGACATCGTCGCGCCCTCCGAAATGGGAGCCGGTGGGCACGCCGTCGAGCGCCACCTGGCGCATGGAGCGGTAGGCGGTCTGCACGTCGAAATCGCAAACACCCTTTTGCCAGGCCTCGGAGACGGCTATGTCGGCGGGGGTGCCGAACATGCAGTTGGTGTAGCCGCATCCGGAGGGCCAGCGCGGCAGGCAGCCGCCCGCCTTGACCATCTCCACCAGCGAGCACAGCATGTCGCGCTGTTCGCCGCGGGCGATGAGGTTGTAGAGCGGGTGCACGGTCCGGACCGTGTCCCAAAGGGACAAGTCTGTGTAATACTGGAATTTGTCGGCCTTGTGGATGGCCCGGTCAAAGCCGATGTAATCGCCGTTTACGTCGTTGAACACCGTCGGCATCTGGAAGGTGTGGTACAGGGCCGTATAGAAGATGCGCTGCGCTTTCGGCGTGGCACCCTGCGCGAAGACGCGCGAGAGCCGCTTTTCCCATTCCGCGCCTGCGGCGGAAACGACCGCGTCGAAACCCTTCGTTGCCGTCTCTGTCTCCAGGTTCAGGCGCGCGTTGGCGATGCTCACGTAGGACAGCGCCAACTGCATCTCCACAACCGTCTTTGGACCCTGCCTGGCAAAGGCCAGGTCGACTCCGACGTCCTTGCCTGACACGTTGGCGCTGTTGGCCGTCAATCGGCCCGCGTTCCACGTGCCATATTTGGCGAAGGGCTGGTTGAACCGGGCCACGAAGTAGACGTCCAGGCCGCCATAGCGGCCCGAGAAGGACCCGTAGAGGCGGACCATCCCCTCCACTTCCTGCTTTTCGGGACGTAGCGTGGCCATGGCGTTTTCGGTGCGCTTGTTGCCGATGCAACTGGCCACGTCAATGAGTAAGTGTGGTGTTTCGTCCTTCATGAACGTGTAGCGGTGCAGGCCGGTGCGGGGCGTTACGGTCAACTCGGCCCGCACCTCGTCCTTGGGCAGGCGGACGGAGTAATAGCCGGGATAGGCCTTCTCGTCGCCGTGGGAGAAGCGGGCGAACCGGTTCTCGCGGGCGACCATCTTGGGGACCCGCGATTCCACCGTCGGGAACACGCGGAAGACGCCGCCCTCTTCCGAATCGGCGCCGACCAGCCGCGTATGGCTGAACCCGACAATCTTGTTGTCGCCG
>CAIXUF010000185.1 GCA_903922535.1 Candidatus Hydrogenedentota bacterium | reverse complement strand
TCATGTCCGCCGCGACCTGCAAAAGGCCAAAGGGTCCCACGCGGTTCGGGCCGTAGCGATCCTGCCACAGGGCCAGCAACCGCCGTTCCACCATGATCAGCGCGCCTGCGAGCGTCAACAGCACGCCCAGCACGCCCGCCACGTTTGCCAGATGCCAGAGGATATCGCTCATGCCTGGCCCCTCCGCGCAATGACGCCCCACGCGGGAAGATCAACAGGCTCCGTGCCGGGCAGGCCGACGGGAAGTCCCGCCACGCCCTTCGGCAGGGCCGCGCGCACGGCCACCGGCAGGACAAGGTCATGCCCGTGCAGGGTAACCTCGGTCACGTCGCCCTCGGTCAACCCCAGCATGCGCGCGTCCTCCGGAGACAACGCAAGGTACGGGGCCGGTGCCCGCTCCGCGACGGCGGGCGAAAACATGCTCATTTCATCGGAACCATAGATGTGATGCGCCGGGACTATTAGCCACTGGCCGTCGCGCGGCGCGAACGGTTCCGGGATCGTGCCGGGATATTCCGCAACGCCCGGCGCCACCTCGGGCGCGATGAGCCGCACGCCGGGATCGCCGCCCATCAGCGCGCCGCCAATCTCTTCCTGAAACTTGTTGATGGACTGCACAGAGTTCCAGCCGGGCGCCCAGAAAAAGGACGCAAGCGAGGCCGGGGCCGGTCCGGCGAAGCCTTCCATGGAGAAGGTGAGCGGCGAGTCTGGATCACTCGGAATGCCCGGCTCGCTGACGTCCATCTTGGCCCGCATGGCCGTGCGCCCGCTGTAGCGGTGCGACTGCCGGGGAATCTTGAATCCGGCAATGCGGAAGCTGGCCAGGGGCGCCGCGTCCCGAACGCCGTGCAGCACGGGAAAGAACGCGGCCATGTCGGCGACAATCGCGTCAATGTTTCCCCACTGGCCTTTCGGCCACTTCCCCGCGGCGGCACCCAGATCCAACACCCACCGCCAACTCTCCTGCACGTCGCCCGCCGGCATGAACACCTGGATGCAGCGCTGGCCGCGGCCCTCACTGTTCACAAGCGTCCCGTCGCCCTCCGCAAAGGTGGCGGCGGGCAGGAAGTAATCCGCCCGCGCGGCGGTGCCGTGCAGCGTGTGGTCGATTAGGATGACGCATTTCGCCGCGGTGAGCAGATTGTCCACAAAGGCGCGCTCCGCGCGGCGGTACAGATCATTTTCGAGAATGATCACCACCTCCGCGCCGCCTTCCGAAAGGGCCCGCGCCGCCTCCTCAAGCGCGCCCCCCCCCAGCAGGCCCGCGCCGAGCGTGTTGCATTCCGGCACCATCAGGGAAAGCCCTGCGCGACGCCCGTCCGCGGAGAGGGCATTGGCCACGGCCGCGGCGGCCGCCAGAATGGAGGCGCTGCCCAGCGACGGCCCGGACACCACCAGCGGCCGTTCCGCAGCCGCCAGCGCTTTTGCAATCCTGTCCGCCAGTTGCTGGGTTTCTTCGGTCAAACCCGAAACCTCGGGGGCTTTCGGGTCCAGCAGGTGCGCGACGGCAAAGCCCAGCCGCGCGATATCGTCCGGCGCGGCGCGGAAGGTTTCCGTGGCGATGTCGTCGAGCCGCGTTGCGTCCGGCGCGGCGATGAAGAACGGCCCCTTCTGGTCCTGCAATGCCACGCGCAGCGCGCCGTCGTTCCAGTCGGGGATGCCCATGGGGGCGGCGGCCTTCATCGGCGCATTCAGCACCGACTGCCGAAGTGCCAGCGCAACGCGTGGTGCCGTGTTCGTGAGGTCCTCGCCCAGCACCAGCACCGCGTCCGACAACGCCATTTCGCGCATGGACGGCGTCCGCGCCGGACCGCGCATCAGCAGGTCGAGCACCAGTTCGGTCAGGTGCTGGTCCGCCGCCGGAACGCCCGCGAAGAAGTTGTCGGGGCCCACCAGCGCCCGCAGCGCGTAATTCGATTCCAGCGAGGCCCGCGGCGAGCCGATGCCGATGACGCGCGTGTCTCCGGCGAGCAGCGCGCCCAGGCGCTGCAGGGCCAGGGGCTTGGCCGTGGGCACCAGCGAACCCGGCTCGGCACGGCGCATCACCACCCGCGCGCGGCGGTCACCGGTGACAAATTCGTAGCCGTAACGGCCCCGGTCGCACAGGAAGTAGCCATTCACCTCGCCGTTGTAGCGGTTGCGGATGCGCCGCAGCGTGCCGTAGCGCTCCCCGGGCGTGATGTTGCAGCCCGCGCCGCAGTGCACGCAGATGGACGGGGCCGTTTGCAGATCCCAGCGGCGGGTGAAGTGTCTCTTCTGGGTCTTGTCGGTGAACACCCCGGTGGGGCACAGCTCCACCAGGTTGCCGCTGAATTCGCTTTCCAGCGCACCGTCCGTGTGGCGGCCGAAATAGACGCGGCTGTTCACGCCCTGCGCGTCGAAGTCGCGGCCGCCCGCATAGTCCCGGTAATAGCGCACACAGCGGTAGCACTGGATGCACCGGTTCATTTCATGGTTGATGAACGGCCCGAGATTCTGGTTGCGGTAGGTGCGTTTCGGAAAGCGGTAGTCGCGGTAGTTGTGCCCGCACATGACCGTCATGTCCTGCAGGTGGCATTCGCCGCCCTCGTCGCACACGGGGCAGTCATGGGGGTGGTTCGTCATCAGCCATTCGATGACCCCGGCCCGAAAAGCCTTCACCTCCGGATCATCCAGAGAGATGCGCGTGCCCTCCGACGCGGGCGTCATGCAGGCCATGACAATGCGGCCGCGCTGGTCCTGCTCGTTCTGGAAGACTTTCACGGCGCACTGGCGGCACGCGCCCACCGAACCGAGGGCCGGGTGCCAGCAGAAATAGGGCACGTTGAACCCCAGCGAGAGGCAGGCCTCCAGCAGGTTGAGCCCGTCTTTCACGGGATGGGGTTTGTTGTTTATGTACAGCGTCGGCATCCGGTCAACTCCATCCGCAGCGTTTGTCGCGGATATGGCTCTCAAAATCGTCGCGGAACAGTTTGAGCCCGCTGCCCAGCGGCTCCATGGCGCCGGGCGCCAGCGCGCAGTAGGTGAGGCCCATGCCCAGCGCGGTGACATGCCGCGCAAGCTCTTCCAGATCGCCCGGCTGGCCCTCGCCCCGCTCCATCGCCGCCAGGATCTTTTCGATCCACGGCAATCCTTCGCGGCAGGGCGTGCACCAGCCGCAGGATTCAACGGCGAAGAATTGCATCAGGTTGTGCACCATGCCCACGGGACAGGTCTGGTCGTCCAGCACGATCATGGTGCCCGTGCCCATGCGGCTGCCCGCCTTCTGCACCGTGTCAAAGTCCATGGCCACGTCCAACTGTGATTCCAGCAGGAAATCGGTGGAGGCGCCGCCGGGGATGATGGCCCGCAGTTGCAACCCGCCGCGTATGCCGCCGGCATGCTCCTCCAAGATCGTGCGGGCCGGTGTGCCCAGGGGCAGTTCCCATAGCCCAGGACGCTTCACCTTGCCACTGACGCCGTAAATCTTCGTGCCGCCGTTGGGCGTGAGGCTAAGCCCTTTGAACCAGTCCGCGCCGTTGTTCACAATGTGCGGCAGATTGCACAGCGTCTCGACGTTGTTCACGATGGTGGGCCTGCCGCGCAGGCCGCAAACCTGGGGAAAGGGCGGCTTGGACCGCGGGTTGGCGCGGCGGCCTTCCAGCGCGTTGATCAGCGCCGTTTCCTCGCCGCAGATGTACCGGCCCGCGCTGGTGTGCAGATTGACGTCGAGGCTGTAGCCTGATCCGAGGATGTTCTTCCCCACCAGTCCGGCTTCGCGCGCCTCGGCAAGGGCCGTGGCCAGCCGCCTTTCCGCCAGCACATATTCGCCGCGCAGGAAAATGTAGGCCATCTCCGCCTGAATCGCATAGGCGGCCAGGATGACACCCTCGATGAGCTGATGCGGGTCGCCTTCCAGCAAGAGGCGGTCCTTGAATGTGCCCGGCTCCATTTCGTCTGCGTTCACCACAAGATACTTGGGCCGGGGCGCGTTGTCGCCCATGGGCACGAAGCTCCACTTGGGGCCGGTTGGGAAGCCCGCGCCGCCGCGCCCGCGCAGTCCCGAGTCCTTGACCAACTGCGTAACGTCACCGGGGGCCATCGTGCCAAGCGCCTTGTGCACCGCCCGATAGCCGCCCGCCTGCTCGCAGGCGGCAAGGGACAACGGCTGCCCGTCCGGCTGAATCTTCGATGTCAGCGGGCGTCGGTCGGGATCAGGCTGTTGGGCAAATACGGTCATGATCTTGACACGGGTTCCTATAGGTATTTCGCCAGGATGTCGCCGAGCTTTCCGGGATCAACATCGTGGTACAAGTCGTCGTCTATCATCAGCGCGGGCGCATGGTCGCATGCGCCGAGGCATTGGTTCTCCAGCACGGTAAAACGTCCGTCGGGGGTGATCTGGCCGGGTTCAACGCCGAGGACCTGGAGCAGCCGCGCGCGGAGCGCGGCATACCCCATCACCCAGCAGCTCACGCTCGCGCACAGCAGGATGACATGGCGCCCCACGGGACGGCGGCGGATGAGATTGTAGAAAGTCGCCACGCCGTCCACCTCATCCGGCGTCAGGTCGAGCAACCGCGCCACCTCGCACAGATCCTCGTCATTCACCCAGCCGTGTTCACGCTGGGCAATTTGCAGCGCCCCGATGCAGGCCATGCGGTTCGTTTCGCTGTGGGCGAGTTCCGCGAGGATTTCGCTTTTCGTTTCGGTTGTCAGCACAGTTTCAGTTCCCTCGTTCCCGAAGTTACACTTGGGAACGCACTTGTCCGCGAAGTTGCACTTCGCGCCGCCGGAGTATGGCTCCGTCGAAGAAAAATGGCGGCATGGCCGCCGCACTCAAAAAAGTCATCGATCCACATCGGCGAGGACATAGTCCATGCTGCCCAGAATGGCCAGCATGTCCGACACGCGCACGTTCCGTCCAAGCAGCGGCAGCATTTGCAGACTGGCAAAGCTCGGCGTGCGCACGCGCGTCCGGTAGGACATCGCCGTGCCGTCGCTGGTCAGGTGATAGCTGTTGAGTCCCTTGGCCGCCTCAATGGGCACGCACGCCTCACCGGGCGGAATGATGGGCCCCCAGCTCACGCTCAGGAAATGGGTAATCAGCGTTTCAATGTCCTTGAGGGTCCTGTTCTTGAGCGGCGGCGTGGCCAGCGGGTGATCGGACTTGTAGGGCCCTTCGGGCATGTTGTTGACACACTGCTCAATGATGCGCAGGCTCTGGCGCATCTCCTCCACGCGCACGAGGGCGCGGTCGAGGCAGTCGCCGTTATGCGCCACGGGCACTTCAAACTCAAACTGATCATATCCCGCGTAGGGCCGCTTCTTGCGCAGGTCCCAGTCGCAGCCGCAGGCCCGAAGCCCCGGCCCCGTGACGCCCCACTCGATGGCCTGGTCGAGGGTGTAGGCGCCAACGCCCCTGGTGCGGCCGATGAAGATCCGGTTTTGCATCAGCGCCTTGTCGTGCTCCGTCAGTCGCGGGGGCAGGTACTTGATGAACTCGCGAAGCTTGTTTTCCCAACCCTTGGGCAGGTCCTGCGCCACGCCGCCGATACGGAACCAGCTCGGGTGCATGCGGCCACCGGTGATCTCCGCCACGATGTCGAGCAGGTGCTCGCGGTCGTTGAACATGAAGAACACCGGCGACATGGCGCCAAGGTCCTGCGCAAAGGTTCCGTACCACACCAGATGGCTGGAGATGCGGAACAGTTCGGCCATCATGATGCGGATGACTTTGGCCCGGTCGGGCACTTCGATGCCCGCCATCTTTTCCACGGCGAGCACATAGGCGAGGTTGTTCATCACGCCGCCGAGATAGTCGATGCGGTCTGTGTAGGGAATGTAGGAGTGCCAGGTCTGCCGCTCTCCCATCTTCTCCGCGCCGCGGTGGTGGTAGCCGATGTCCGGAATGGCGTGGACGATGTTCTCGCCGTCCAACTGGAGGATGATGCGCAGCAGCCCGTGCGTGCCCGGATGGTGCGGCCCCAGGTTGAGAAACATGTAGTCCGAGTCTTCGGTGTGCTTCGCCAGGCCCCATTGTTCGGGACGGAACTGGAGAGCCTCCTGCTCGAACGCCATCTTCTCGTCGGGCAACTGGTACGGCGGCAGTTCTGTTGCCCGGGCCGGATGCTCCTTGCGCAGCGGGTGGCCCTTCCAGGTCGGCGGCATGAGGATGCGCGAGAGATGCGGGTGCCCGCTGAACCGAATGCCGAACATGTCCCACGCCTCGCGCTCGTACCAGTTGGCCGACGGCCAAATGTCCGTCACGCTGGCGTGCGCCGGGTGCTCGCCCCGAAGGGCTGTCTTAATGCGCAATTCCGTGTTGCGGTCCAGCGAGAGCAGATGGTAGACCAAAGTAAAGTCGCCCGCCGAGGCGTGCTTCGTGACGCGCGTGCGCTCGTCGATGACGAACAGGTCGTACAGCATGCGGTAGGGCAGGTCCACACCGGCCCGAAGATAACGGAGCACCTCCTTCACCCGCTCCGGGGCAACCCAGAAGGTCGGCGTGCCGTCCCGGACGGAGTGGTCCTCCGCAAGCATGCCGGGAAAGCGCTCGCCCATCGCGCGAAGCACGTCTTCGGAGGGGGACGGCTTCATGTCGGCCGGCATTTCCAGCCTGGCGGCAGGCTTCCCCCGCAGCGGTTCCACGGCGTCCTGCACACCGTCCACGGGGGGCAGCACCGTCGCCTGGCTGCGCCGGAGCTGCCTGAGATCGCGCTGGCTGGGCCGTTCCGGCTGCGTAACGCCCTGCGGGCCCACCAGCCAGCTCAACGGACGCCGTTCCTTGCCCACCACGTCCTGCAACAACGTGAGCGCCTCCAGAAAGGCGTCGGGCCGGGGCGGGCAGCCCGGCACATACACGTCCACCGGCAGGAATTTGTCCACGCCCTGGACCACGCTGTAGATGTCATACATGCCGCCCGAATTGGCACAGGCGCCCATGGCGACAACCCACCGGGGCTCCATCATCTGCTCGTAGAGCTGCCGGATCACGGGCGCCATCTTGATAAACACGGTGCCCGCGATGATCATCATGTCCGCCTCGCGCGGCGTGGCGCGGATGACCTCCGCCCCGAAGCGGGCCAGGTCGTAGCGACTGGTCAGGCTCGTGGCCATTTCCACATAGCAGCAGGACAGGCCGAAGTTGAACGGCCACAGGGAGTTCTTGCGGCCCCAGGCCACCAGATCCTGCAAGCGCGTGAACAGAAAATTCTTCTCCAGAAAATCCCCGAACAGGCCGGGGGGCGCGCCGGAAAGGGAAAGATCCGAATTCTGGTTCAGGATTGGTTTCACGCTAGGATTCCAGCGCGCCTTCGCGCCACAGGTATATCAGCGAGACAAAGAGCGCGCCGATGAACACGCAGATGGCGCCATACCCGGCCCATCCGAGTTCACCGGCGGCAATCGCCCAGGTAATGACGAACACGGCCTCCAGGTCAAAAATCACGAAGAAGATCGCCATGAGGAAGAAACCGGCGTAGAAGCGTCCATGGGCAGAACCCGTGGAGGATATGCCCGATTCATAGGGCACACTCTTGGACAGGTTGCGGCTGCGCTGTCCCAGCACATAGGAAAGGGAAAGCATCCCGGCAATGACGGTCAAGACCGCTGCCAGATAGACCCAGAGGGGCCAATAGACTGCGCCTGTCACCGCCGGGTCTGCCATGGACTGCTCCAAATCCCTGTTGCCTGCCGTTCATCCAACCGCCACAAAATGTGTCTTCTCAACGCCTTAACACCGGCCAAAATTCCGCGTTGCCCTCCATCGCGCCAAGAACACGCATGGTCCCGCGGACACTTTTCAGCCTCCAGCCGCCATTCTAGTCAAACACGCACACAGGCGCAATTGGGGGCATGCTCCTTGCTGACACACCTCTTGAGGGCGTGGCATTTGCCCGCATGCCTCCCATGACAGGCGATGACCGCATGTGGGCAGCGCCTCCCAGCGCCTTGTGCGTGAATGTTCACCGCTTGTGCGATCAAGCGCATGAGACCCAATGGAAACACATCCTCCCGGGGTGTTCGAAAAGATGCGGTATCCTGCTGCCGCGTTCTGCTCCGACCCAGGGCAATGGAAGAAAGCGGCTGGACGCCGCTTCTACGACGGGCGCAACTTGTCACAGCATGCCAACAGGAATGGCGGTCGTCTTGGAGGTCAAAGGCGTGTATTCTTTGCACAGGCAGACCACCCCGCCCTCGCCGATGGGTTTGCCCAGGCGTTCCAGTGTCGGGAACGTGCGCACCCAGTCGCGGCTGGGCGTGGCGCCCCGCTTGATTTCCAGAGGAAACAGCGTCTGGTCCTGCTCGAAGACAAAATCAATCTCCTTGCCGTCCTTGTCGCGATAGTAATACAGGTTCGGCGTCCGCATGCGGTGCCACCAGCTTCTCAGAATCTCCGCGAAGACGTAGGTCTCAAACATCGCTCCGCTCATGGCGCCCGCGGCCAGCGTTTCCGGGGACGACCATTCCGTCAGATAGGCGCAAAGACCTGTGTCCAAGAAGTAGAGCTTGGGCGCCTTGACGAGACGTTTCGTGACATTGGTGTGATAGGGCTGCACTAGGACCACCTGAAAACTTGCCATCAGTATGGACAGCCAGGCCTTGGCCGTTTTCACCGTCACATCCACGTCCCGTGCAAGTTCTGACAGATTCAACATCTGCCCCGTCCGGGCGGCGCTGGCCTTGACAAACCGCAAGAACGCTTGTTGATCGCCCACCTGGGTGAGATCATGCACGTCCCGTTGAAGATAGGTCTGGAGATAGGAGCTGTAGAAAAGGTCGCGGTCCCGAACGGCACCGGCGTGCAGTGCGGGAAACGACCCCGTCCAGATGCGCTTGTAGACGGTTTCCAGTTTTGATGTGCCTGCCGTTGCCGCCCGCTCGTTCAGACGAACCGAAACCGGCAGGAACGGGTCCAGGTGGTGTTCGCGCTGTTCGAGTTCGCGGCGGGAAAACCCCAGCAGGTTGATCACCGCCACCCGTCCGGCAAGACTCTCGGTGATCCCTTTCATCATTTGGAACTGCTGCGACCCGGTGAGCCAGAAAGCCCCGAAGTTGTGCGAAGTGTCCACCTCCATTTTGATATACGGCAGCAGTCGGGGCGCATACTGCACCTCGTCGATAAGCACCGGCGGCGGGTACCGCTGCAGAAACAGGGCCGGGTCCTCGTTGGCCAGTTCCCGCGCGGTCAGGTCGTCGAGCGTGACATACCGCCGCTCCTTGCCGCAGAGATGTTTGAGCAAAGTCGTCTTGCCCACCTGGCGCGGGCCGGTAAGCAGCAGCACCGGAAACTGGGCGGAAGCGTCCATGAACGCCGACTCAAGCGCGCGCGATAGATACATGACAATCCTCGGCTAATTTATACTGCGAGTATAATATAGCCGATATTGGCCCCCTTGTCAATGACCAAGAAAGCGTGTTGGGAAGCAAGTCAATAAGGGACCGGCTGCATGCTTTTCCGGTCGGATTGACTTGCCGTCCGTCGCCGGACTACGCTTTACGGCGGTATGAATTCATCAGGAATTCCCGCAGCGGGTAGAGGCGCCAACGCGCGGCAAAGAGGGAGACCAGGCATGAACAATGCTGACTTGGGAAACATCGCGCACACTCGGGGGACAAACACAAGGATTTCGCGGCGCGGTTTCTTGCGCGGCGCGACCGCCGCGACGGCCTTCACCGTAGTCCCCTCCTGCGTCTTGGCCGGCAGTGTCGCGGCGGCGCCGAATGACAAGGTCAACATGGCGTTCATTGGCGTGGGATGGCAGGGCATGTACAACCTGCAAACCTTTCTTCAAGACCCCGACGTGCGGGTGGTGGCGGTGTGCGATGTCAACAGGGAGGGGCCCTATCTGGGACGCGGCATCGCCGGGCGCGAGCCGGGGCGCCGGATGGTGGACGACTACTACGGACACAAGGACGGTGCGGCGGGCGGTTGCCCCACCTATGTCGATTTCCGCCAGATGCTGGATGAACGGACCGACATTGACGCCGTGGTCATCACCACGCCGGACCATATCCATGCGGTGGCGGCCCTGGCCTCGCTCAAGAAGGGCAAACATGTCTTCTGCGAAAAGCCGCTGGCCCATTCTGTGGCCGAGGTGCGCGCGATGACCGAGGCCGCGCGGCAGGCGAAGGTGGCCACGCAAATGGGAAACTGGGGCCACGCCAAGGAGGACATCCGCCTGCTTTGCGAATGGATTTGGGACGGGGCCATCGGGTCCGTGCAGGAGGTTCACGCGTGGACGAACCGGCCCGGCGGCTGGTGGCCCTATGGCATCGACCGCCCCACGGAGGAGCCGCCAGTGCCCGAGGGGCTGGACTGGGACCTCTGGCTGGGCCCGGCGGCGAGCCGTCCCTACCATCCGGCGTATCTGCCCTTCACCTGGCGCGGCTGGTGGGATTTCGGGTCCGGCGCGCTCGGCGACATGGGCTGCCACATGCTGGACCCTGTGGTGTGGTCGCTCCGTCTCGGAAGTCCCGACACGGTCGAGGCGAGTTCCGTCAAGCTGAACACCCGTGCGACGCCCTTCGGCGCCGAAATGCCCGCAGGAAAGGTGCATCCGGAGACCACGACGGCCGCGGCCATCGTGCGCTGGGAATTCCCCGCCCGCGACGGCATGCCGCCGGTCCGCCTCACGTGGCATGACGGCGGGCTGATGCCGCCGCGTCCCGACGAACTCGAGCCCGGCCGAAAAATGGGCGATAACGACGGAGGGGTGCTCTTCATCGGCGACAAGGGCAAACTGATGTGTGGCTGTTACGGCAGCGACCCGCAACTGATTCCGGAGTCGAGGATGAAGGCCTACAAGCAGCCGCCGAAGACCCTGCCCCGTTCCATCGGCCACTACAAAGAATGGGTGAGGGCCTGCCGGGGCGGGGAACCGGCGTGCTCAAACTTCAACTACAGCGGCCCACTCTCCGAAATCGTAACGCTTGGAATTGCGGCCATCCGCGCGGACAGGAAACTGCGCTGGGATGCGGGCAAAATGGAGTTTGCCAGCGCGCCCAAGGCAAACCGTTTTCTGAGCCCGGCCTACCGTGAGGGGTGGAACCTGTAGCCGCAATTTCAGGATACATGCCCGCTCTGAATTCGGGGGACAGCCGTAATGGACTGTTTTTGCGCGCTACTGCGCGCATTCACCCCTGACCGTGTCCGTTGATGTATTTGTGAAGGATGCTGGAAATGAGGGTCTGGCAGGGCAATCCCTCCTCCTCGGCTTTCTTTTGAAAGCGCGCCAAGTCCCGCTCTGTCATGCGGATATTCACGCGCCGGTCCTTGCGCTGGGTCGCCCGGGCCGCGGCGGCATAGCGCAGCTTTTCTTTGACGATTTCGGGAACGCTTTTCCACTCGCCCTGTTCGACGGAGTCGAGAATGCCTTGTTCTTCCTTGGTCAGCTTCATTTCTTCTTCAGTGCCCGCCGGTCGCGCCCACCCCCTGCATGCTCTTGACGCCGCTGAACTTGGGCCAGCAATAGCCGTAGAACGCGATGAACACGAAGCAGAACAGCGGCACGATGAAGCTCTTGGACATGTCGTAATGGTCTGCCACGGAGCCCATCAGCTTGGGCAGGATCGCGCCGCCCATGATGGCCATGACGAGGAACGCGGAGGCCTTCTTGGTCTTGTCACCGAGCCCGAAGATGCCCAGGGCGAAGATGGTCGGGAACATGATGGACATGAAGAAGTAGCTGGCGAAAACGCTGATGGCGGAAATCCAACCCAGGTTGCAGAACACCAGCACGCAGGCGATGATGTTGGCCGTGCCGTAAAAGCCCAGCACCTTGTGCGGGGAGAGGACCTTGAGCAGCATGGCGCCGCTGACCCGCCCGAGCAGGAAGCACACAAACGCCGCCGAGGCGAGCTTGGCCGCGCCCTGGGTGCTGATGTGCAGCAGCCCATCCTTGCCGGTTTCAAAGAGGCTCTGCAGGATACCGGTGTTCCACGCTTCCGGAATGGCGGGCACCATCGTAAATCCTGTGATCCTGTCCACCGTCATGCAGTTGATGAAGAAACTGAAAATGCCCGCCTGGGCCGCGACATAGAGAAACTGCGCCAGCACCGCAAGCACAAAATGCGGCCGCCCCAGCAGCGGGAGATGCCCTTTCCCCTGACCGTCGTCGATGTGGTAGTCATCCTCCATCTTGATTTCCGGCACGTAGGCAAACTTGAACACCAGCGCCAGAACGAGCACCACCACGGCCGTGGCGACATAGGGCATGTAGATTTTCGGGTGTTCGGAATAGAAGAAGGCCGCACCCGCGTAGGGCCCGAGAATCCAGCCGACACCGTTGCAGGACTGCGCCAGGTTGATGCGGGTGGCGGCGTACCGGGTCGGGCCGAGCACCGTGGTGTAGGGATTGGCCACAGTCTCCAGGAAGGTCAGGCCGCCCGCAATGGCACAGACACCGATCAGGTAGCCGGCAAAGGCCACATTCTTCGACACCGTGCCGGCGTCGGCGGCGGCCTGAAGCCCCGTTGCGGGCAGGAACCAGAAGCCCCCCGCCCCCACCAGCAGGAGCCCGCCGATGATGCCGCCCTTCCAGCCAAAGCGCCGGGCCAGCCAACCGGCCGGCAGCGCCATGAGGAAATACCCCAGGTAATGGGCGAACTGGACATTGGCCGACTGTGACTTCGTCAGTCCCAGCACATCCTGGAAATGCTTGTCCATCACGTCAATCATCCCGTTGCAGAATCCCCAGAGGAGAAACAGGCTGCTGACCAGGATGAACGTGAACAGGACGCTTCTGCCGTCCGCTGTGACAAACATGCCTTGCTTGGGGGTGCTTGTGGACATATAGCCTCCAATGTTTCAGTTGCCGCGACCAAGACGGCATTCTCCCAGAAAGTCCGCATGTGTGTCAAAAGGCGGGAGAGCCGGCCGCGAAATCTGAAGGATTGGCGCGGGCGGCAAAGCCCACAATTCGGTGCGGTGTTCCCGGAATGCGGTCCCGGAATTTCGCGTCGAACCGTGCGGCCCGGGATTGCCCATCCTGCCCGGGGTGCGATTCGCGTCTTCCCGCAGTCTCCCGCTATTCCGTCCAGAATGCATAGAGGCTTGCCGCAGTCAGATAGATCTTCAGGCGCACGTTCTCGCGGGAAATGGCGGCGATGCTTGCGCCGTTCTTCCAGGTGACAGGAAGACGGACGCCGTCGCCGGTGATCGGTATGGCATCCCCGCGCGCGAATCCGGGAATGGGTTGGCCAAGGTCCCCAAGCAGCTCAACTTCGGCGTGCCCGTTGGGGGCGGCCAGGTTGAGGAAGACGGTGTCTCCAGAAATCTGGAACGGCTTGGTGAGCATATGGCCGGCACCGGCCGCGTCGAGCGAAACGAATCCGTCGCGCCGCAACACCGCGAGGCAGACGGCCCCGCAGCCTTCCTTCATGTCCGCGCGTTCTTCCTCCGTGAGTGTGGCGGGGTCGCGCGGGGTTCCGTCGCGGTTAAGGTCATAGAAGGAGTCGCGCCACTTGAGGCCGCTGTAGTAAAACCAGAGTTCCCCGTCTTTTGCGACGGGGGCGTTGGCGGCGAGGAGTTGCACACGGTCGAACACGCCCGCGCGCCCGCTGGCAATTCCGGAAGGGGGGATAAACGCCCGGCGTTCGCCCAGGCGGGTCCAGGTGTCAAGCGTGCGGCTCACAGCCAGTTGTATGACGTGAAAGCCGTCCGTGTTGTTGCGGTCCGGCAGAGAGGTCCCGGTCGGATAATACATGCTGGGCAGCCCCAGATACCGGCCTTCATAGGGAAAAACGCCGATATTGTAGACTTCGGCCCGCCACGCGGGCTGGAGTTTCCCGCTGCCGGAGGGTCCCGTTCCGGACGCGGGGTCCGGATCGACAAACAGGGGGCCGAGCATGGCGGGATCCTGCAGACGGCGGCGGATGACCGGCGGGGCGTCCATTTGGTCTTCCGCATCGGCCCCAAACAGGAAGCGAATCGGGGTCCAATGTTCGAAATCCGTGCTGGTGGCGATGGCGAATGCGCGCCCGTACTGGTTCGATGTCTTGACGATGGCCGCAAAGCGGCGCTTGGGCCGGTCATATAACAGATGGGATTCATCGCCGGAGACGATCTCTTCGGTGCCGAGGCGCTGCCAGTGTATGGCGTCGGGACTGATGATCGGATGGCGGTTGACCGCCCCCGCCAACCCCTTGAACCGCCGCGCGGGATCGGGATCATCGGGGTCGTAAACGATGCCTTCGATGGCATTGTTGGGCCAGGCAACACCCTCTTCAACCGGAATCCAGTTGTTTTCTCTTGATCCGTTCACTTCCATCGCGCCAAGAATGGGCTTTGTCCAGTGGAGTCCGTCTTTCGACGTGGCCAGCGCCATGCCCACCGTCAGTTTTGGGTCGCGCGCATAGGCGTAATAAAGCAGACGGTATTCGGCGGCTTCAGGCACCCACAAGGGTTCTCCCCGAACTTGTACAAGATTCCCATCGGACGGAATGTCGGGTTTGAGCACGGCCCCGCGTTTCTCGGGTGCGTGCATCGTTTGCGCGAGGCCGGACAGCTCGCTGATGGCGGCGTTGTCGAGAAAAAGCTGCCGCTGACCCGGAACGGGCATAAAGGCGTCCTTGTCCCCGCCTTCGCCGGATTGCGGGCCGGAGGAGATGACCAGGCTCACAGGTGCCCCTTGGGATGCGCCGGTGCCCGCCGCAGGATACTGGCTGACAATGAGACCCGCCGTGACGGTGGCACTGGCCTGCCGTGTCACCGCGCCCAACGCGACGCCCGCGTTGTCAAAGACGGACGATGCCTGCCCTTGCGTCAAACCGACGACATTTGGTGCGGTGACACCGGCGCTGGAAAGGCAGTTCGCGCAAAACAAGAATGCAATGAGCACGGTGGCTATGACACCGATCTCCTCCAACCTTCCCATATCCGGCACTCCTATTGCAGCCAGATGAACGACCCCGTCTGCCTTGAGCCGTTGAAGACATTTCTTGAAGCAAGCGTACTCGAATGCCCCTGGCATGTCAAGGTGCCCCTGTGCCAATTCCGGTCAATTGCGGCAACACCTCGCTTGGTTTGCCGTGGAGCGTTGCTTGCCTACAATTATGTAATGTGAATTGCAGAGTGCAGAGGCCGGGATTCATGAATCAGGAGAACAGCGGCCGGGAGGGCCAATGCCGGGTGCGGCTCATGAAGAGTCACAAGAGCCGCGACTGCGCCTATCCGGGCGTGGAACCGCTGCCGGGCGGGACCTTCGTTTGCACCACCCACGGTCATTGGACGAAGGACGAACCGCCGCACGTCATGTCCGCGCGTTTCAGGCTTGAGGAAGTGGGTGCAAAGGGACAGGCGGATGTTGGCAATGGGGGGAAGGCACCGTTATAATGCAACTGTTCCGGTCAAGGCGGTTCGACCAATTAACAAGGGATGCCCGGGTGAGGCATTCAACAGGGTAGTAGAGATGGGATTGACGGTGCTCCAATGAGTAGGGGGGCCATCACCTCGCTGCAGGTGTCGTGCGTGCAAATGCATTGGGCGAAACCCCTGTCTTTCAATCTCGAACGGACATTGCATTACATTGAGCAGTCTGCCGCGGCGGGGAGCCGGGTGGTCCTTTTTCCCGAAGCCAGCCTGACGGGCTACTATTTTCCCCATGTGCTTGCCCAGACGCCGAAGGCCGTGCAGGCCGCGCTGGACGAAACCCGGGCGGCGGCGGCGCGGCATGGGATATGGGTCATCGCGGGAACAATCCGCCAGACTTCCCGGCGCTGTCTGAATCTGGCGCACGTGATTGACCCCAGGGGGGCAATCACGCACGAGTACGCCAAGGTCCACATGGCCGGCGTGGACGAAAAGAAATACTGCCGCGGCGGCGACAAACTTTCCCTCTTCAAGATTGGCGGTGTTTTGTGCACACTGGTTATCTGCCGGGACGGCCGCCATCCGGAGCTGTACCGGATTCCGGCGATGGCCGGCGCGCAGATCCTGTTTCACCCCTCGTGCAGTTCGGACGAGGTGGAGGCGGTCGCCTGGAAGCGGAGTTCCGGGCGCGCCCAGCAGCCGGCGGGCCCGAGCACGCGGATGTTCCACTGCGTGGCGAACACTGTGGGCCAGACCCCCGACGGCAAACAGACCTCCAGCGGCGCGTCGTTCATCCGCGAACCCAACGGCCTTCCGCTGGCGGAGGCCGGTTTCTATCAGGAAGAGATGATTACCGCCGTGCTGGATTTGTCGCGGGCCGACCGCGCCTACGCGCTGGACAGCCTGGAGCAGCCGCGTTTTCTCAAGAAGCACTGGAAGTCCATGATTGACGAAGTGCGAAAGCGCGCTGACAAGAACCCGAGTTGATTGAAATCGGGAATTGAGGACAGAGAGAAGGGCAACAGCCGTTGACCATTGAAGGGCTGGCTGGACCCATCGGGCCGCGCCATGACGAGCACGGGAAAGCGGCATGAGTATCGCCGGATTTCGCGGTGGTTGTTGGTCATGGCAGGGCAACGTCCGGGTGACAATGAACACAGAAGGAGCGTCACAAGTGAAAGCAGCATTGATTGCGCCGAAATTCGACGTGGCCGGACGTTTGGTCACGGTGGAACTTCTTGGCGACGGCAACGTGAACGACACCTATCTGGCCATTTTCCGGACGACCTTCTCCGAAGAGCGGATTGTCCTGCAGCGCATCAACCAGCGCGTCTTCCCGAACCCCGAATACATCATGAAGAACATGCTCCTGGTGACCGAGCATGTGCACCGGCGCCTTGAGGAGGAGACCCACCTTTCGGATCGCATCTGGCAGTTGCCGCGCGTGATACACGCGAAGGACGGGCAGGATTTCGTGATCGACGGCGAGGGGGAGTACTGGCGGGCCATCACCCTCATTGCCTCGGCCCATTCCTACGGCCAAGTGCAGAGCGTTGAGCACGCACACGAGGTCGGGTTTGTGATGGGGCAGTTCCAGCGGCTCATCAGCGACCTGGACGCCAGTCTCCTGTACGACACACTCCCCGGGTTCCACATAACGCCCGGGTATTTCAAGAAACTCGACACCGCGCTGCAAACACCCGAGGGCCAGGCGCGCCTGGCCGTGTCCATGGAGGCGCAGCGCTGCCACCGTTTCGTGGAGGAGCGCCGGGCGTGGTGCTCCGTGCTTGAGGACGCCAAGGAAAAATGCCAGTTGGTGCTGCGCGCGGTGCACGGCGACCCGAAAATCTCCAACATCATGATAGACGACGCGACAGGCAAGGGGACCTGCATCGTCGACCTGGACACGGTCAAGCCGGGGCTCATCCACTATGACTTTGGTGACTGCCTGCGCTCCTCCTGCAATCCCGCGGGCGAGGAGACCCAGGACATGAGCCGTGTCCTCTTTGACGCGGACCTGTGCGGGGCCATTGTCAAGGGCTACATGGTCCATGCGCGATCCTTCCTCACCGATGCCGACCGCAATTATCTTTACGACTCCATTCGTCTCATCTCCTTCGAGCTGGGCCTGCGCTTCTTCGCCGACTACATTGCCGGGGATGTCTATTTCAAGACACGCTACGACGGGCAGAACCTGAACCGCGCACGGGTGCAGTTCAAGCTTACCGAGAGCATTGAGGCCCGGGAGAAGCAGATTCGCGGCATTTTGGAGGATGCCTGAGCGGCTCCGCCAAGTCCTACTGCGTTGACTGGGGCCGTTCCACGCGGCGAAACCCCGGAACTCCTTGGCAGGTCTGATGTTGGCCTGAATCTTGGGCCGTCAACCGTATGCACCAAGGAGTCACACGCCAGCCATGCCATCCAGCAACAGCACTTCCGCCGAAAAGCGCTTTACAGCCCTGTATGCCGGGGCGGTCTTCCTGGCGATCCTGGGCTCCGTGCTGTGCGCCTATAGGACGCAACTGCCGCCGAGCCCCAAACCGGCGAGTGCGCCCGCCGATGCGTTTTCCGCGGAACGGGCGCTGAAACACATCCGCGAGGTCGCCACGGTGACGCATCCGGCGGGCTCTTTCGCCAATGACCGGGTGCGCGAGTACATCTTCTCCCGGCTTCAGGCCGCAGGCGTCCCTTCGGAAATCCAGACGGCCGTGAACCTGCGCGGCGGGACCGGCGTCTATCACAATGTGCTGGCGCGCATTCCGGGCACCGCCAACACCAAGGCCTTTGCCATGGCGGCGCACTACGACAGTGTGCCCTATGGTCCCGGCGCGACGGACGACTGCGGCGGCGTGGGCGTGATGCTGGAACTGGCCCGCATGCTCCATGACGGGCCGCCGCTCAGGAATGACATCATCCTGTGTTTCACAGATGCGGAGGAGTTTTCGGGCGGCGGGGCGAATGCCTTTATCGGGCATCCCTGGGTGAAGAACGGCGATGTGGGCCTCATTCTCAACTTCGAGGCGCGCGGCACTTCGGGTCCGTCCTACATGTTCGAGACCAGTCCGGAGAACGGCTGGCTGATTGCGGAGATGGCCAAGTCCGGGGTGAATGCGCGCGCCACCTCCATCATGTACGACGTTTTCAAGAAGTCGCCCTTCGGCAGCGACTTTGGCGCATTCAAGCACAGCGGCATGAAAGGCTACAACATCGCGTTCGTGGGTGATTTTTGCAATTACCACACCCGCGACGACCGGCCCGACGTCATCAGCCTGGCCAGCGTGC
>CAIXUF010000184.1 GCA_903922535.1 Candidatus Hydrogenedentota bacterium | reverse complement strand
CGGCCGCGGACTACAAGGTCCACCTCATCTCCGCGGTCAACAACGCGGTGGAGGACACGAGCGACGGCACGTTCACAATAACGCCGTAAGGAGTTCGTTTCCTGGCAGAAAGCAACGTTCTGAAATGAGACGTTGACGTTTTGCGGAAGACGCTGCTTGTCCATGGACAAGAACCATTCAAAAGGAAAGCAAGATGACGAATACTCGACACATCCATTTCTGCGTCAGGAACACCGCGCGCAGGAAGCCTATCGTCACGGGCGTCGCATTCGTCTGCGTTCTTGTGGCCGTGTCTGGGATTGCCGGCGCGCAGACGACGGTTTACTCTGCCGACATGGGCGCAGATCCAGGCTGGACCTTCACGGGTTCGTGGGCATACGGGGCGGGCGCATCGCCCGACCCGACGGCGGCCCACACGGGCCCAAACACCTGGGTCGGCTACAATTTGGGCGGGAACTACGAGAAGGGGATGCCGGAGCAGTATGCCACCACGCCCGGCATCAACTGCACCGGATACGCCGGCGTCACGCTAAGTTTCTGGCGCTGTCTTGGCGTCACAAAGGCAGGCATGTCGGCTGTGGACGGCGCCGTTGTGCGTGTCTCCAGCGACAATTGGGCGACTTCCACGAAAGTATGGGCGGCCACCGCGGCGGTCAAGGACACGGCATGGACGCTCTGCACCTACGACATTTCGGCTGTCGCGGACAACCAGCCGAACGTGCAGGTGCGCTGGGTGATGGGACCGAGTTCAAGCATGGGCATGTCGAAGTCTTTCGGCTGGAACATTGATGATGTGCTCGTCTCTGGAACTGCCACGGGCCCGGCCGTGTCGGCCGTGACCGTTGAGACCGGCCTGACCGTTCTCGTCACTTTTAACAGGTCCATGGTCAGCGGCGTGACCACGGCGGCCAACTACACGGTTTCGGGCACGGGTAAAGGCACGCTGGCGGGCAATCCCGACGGGGTGGACCCGGTCAGCGGCAACCAGTACCGCCTGACTTGGGACAGCGGCGAGATGCGCCAGGGGGGCGACATCACCATCACAGTGGCCAGTATTGAGGATGCATCTGGCAATCCCATCGGGGGTGCGCCGAACAACGCGAAAACGCACGCGGGCAGCGCCGTAGGAACCCTGCCGGGATGCAGCGTGACCGGCCCCGCGTCGCCGACAAATGCGGGCTCGCTGGAGTTTTCGATCACCTTTACGGAATCCGTGACGGGGTTCGGCGACGCCGGAATCACGGTGACGAACGGCACGAAGGGGGTGCTGGCAGGCTCGGGACTGGGGCCATACACGCTTTCAGTGGAGCCCGGCGCGGACGGTGCGGTCACCTGCCAGGTGAATGCGGGCGCCGCCCAGGACGCCGCAGGCAACAACAACACTATTTCCAACAGCTTCTCCGTCACCTCCGACAGGACCGGGCCCAACCCGCCGAAAGTGGGCAGCACGGCACCCGCGACAAACAACACGGCACCCACCTGGACCTGGACCTCCGGTGGAAATGGCGGGGTGGAATCTTACCAGTACGACCTGGACGGGGCCGGGTGGTCGGACGAAACATCCGATCTGAGCTTCACACCTCCGGCGCTGGGTGAGGGACCGCACACGCTTCTGGTGCGCGAAAAGGACGCCCTGGGCAACTGGTCAAATCCCGGCAGCTTCCGCGTGATTGTCGACACAACCGCGCCGACGGGTTCAGTGGTCATTGACGGCGACGCCCTGTATGGCCTTTCCACAGAGGCGACGTTGACCCTCCTGCCAAATGACGGTTCAGGTTCAGGTGTGACGGAAATGCAGTTCAGCAACGACGGTTCGGCGTGGAGCGGTTGGGAGGCCTTCAACGTCAGCAAAACATGGAGCCTCCCCGGCGGAGACGACTTGAAGACCGTGCACGTCCAATTCAGGGATGCGGCGGGCAATGTGTCCGCGACGGACATCACGGACACAATCATGCTGGAAACCGGGCTGCCAACGGGCACGGTGTCGATCAACGGCGGTGCCGACTTCTGCGGCGCGGGGGACGTGGCGCTGGCGTTGACGTCGGACGACGGTTCAGGTTCCGGCGTGGCGCAGATGCGGTTCAGCAATGACGGTTTGGCATGGAGCGGCTGGGAAGCTGTGGACACCGGCAAGGCATGGACGCTCTCCGGCGGCGACGGTTTGAAGACCGTCCATGTCCAGTTCAGGGATGTCGCGGGCAACGTCTCAACGGCGGACATCACCGACACGATCACCCTGGACACGACGCCGCCGACAAGCACGGTGTCAATCAACGGCGGCGCTGAATTCTGCAACGTGACGGGTGTGACGTTAACCCTAACGCCAAACGACGGCGCGGGTTCCGGCGTGGTGCAGATGCAGTTCAGTGACGACGGCTCGTCCTGGACCGACTGGGAGACGGCGGCCGGCACGAAAGACTGGACACTGCCGTCCGGTGACGGTTTGAAGATGGTGCATGTCCAATTCAAGGACGCAGCGGGCAATGTCTCCACGGAAAACATAACCGACGAGATCACGCTGGACACCGCGCCGCCAACCGGCACAATGGTCATCGACGGCGGCGCGCTCTTCTGCAACACGACAGGCGTGACGCTCACTTTGACAATGGACGACGGTGCGGGTTCGGGCGTGACGCAGGCGCAGTTCAGCAACGACGGCTCGACTTGGGGCGATTGGGTGAGCGCGGCGGAAAGTGAAACCTGGACCTTGGCAGATGGCAACGGCCTGAAGACCGTATACGCCCAATTCAAGGACGCCGCCGGCAAT
>CAIXUF010000183.1 GCA_903922535.1 Candidatus Hydrogenedentota bacterium | reverse complement strand
CCACCCTGCGCAGAATCGCCCTCAACCTCATCAAGAAAAACGAAAGACCACAGGTCTCACAGCGCCAGAAACGGATCCTCGCGGCCCTCGACACCGCATTTCTCGAAGAATTGCTGGGAATTTAGATGCGTTTGCCCTGCCTTAAGATATTTTCCACGGCGAACCCCGCCGTCCTGCACCTGGACATCGAATGCGCCGTCCGCGAGCACATCATCGACCAAAGCAACTGCCATCATGTGGTGTATGAGGGGCTGGCGCTGCGCTACGGCGCGGCGCATGGCATCGGCGGCGGCGGCACCCACCACATCACCGTGCGCGACTGTGACATCAGCCACATCGGCGGCGGCGATCAAATGGGCGGCGACAAGACCGTCCGCTTCGGCAACGGCATCGAGTTCTGGGGCACGGCGCATGACTGCCTGGTGGAACGGTGCCGACTCTGGGAGATCTATGATGCCGCGCTCACCAACCAGAGTGGCGGCCCGCTCACGCCGCAGTACAACATTGTCTACCGTTACAATGAGATCTGGAATTCTGAGTACTCCTTTGAGTACTGGAACCGCCCGGAAGCGTCTGAAACGCACCACATACGTTTCGAACACAACACCTGCTTCAATGCGGGTGGCGGTTGGGGACACGCACAGCGGCCCGACCCGAGCGGCCGTCACCTGTGTTTTTACACCAGCCCCGCCCGCGCCCATGATATCTCGATTCGCGGCAATATTTTCTGCGGGGCGCTGGGCAACGCCTTCTACGCGCCCACCTGGCCGCGGACGGCCCTGGACGCGCTGGACATGGATTACAACTGCTGGTTTCAGCCAGAGGGCAACATGATCTCCATTGACCAGCACGACTACCCAATGGCCGCGTTCGCCGACTACCAGAAGGAGTACACCAGAGAGACGCATTCTCTTGCGGCGGAACCCGCGTTGGCGAATCCGGCGAAACGCGATTTCCATCTGCGCGCCGATTCGCCATGTCTTGACGCAGCCGACGGGGCGGGGATGTATGCCAATATCGAAGGCGTTTCCGTGCCACAAGGTGCGGCACCCGACATGGGAGCGCATGAGCGCCGGTCGAGATGAGAAAAGAACCCTCACGCCAATGGGCATATTGCACCGGTGGCGGTTGGGATATCGACCGGTCGGTGGTCTTTGCCAAGCGCCTGAAAGAAGCCGGCGTGGATCTTATTGACGTATCCTCCGGGGTCCTCGTGCCGAAAGCGCACATTCCCGAGGGCAAAGGATTCCAGGTTCCGTTTGCGCGCAAGATCCGGGACGAGGCGGGCATCATGACGGGGGCGGTCGGATTGATTACGGAGCCGCGCCACGCCAATGAGATTGTGACCGGCGGGGATGCCGATTTGGTCTTTATCGGACGGGAGTTGTTGCGCGAACCCTACTGGGCGCTGAAGGCGCAGCACGAATTCGACATGGAGCCCGCATGGCCTGTAGCCTATGGACACGCTTTCAAGCGACGAACGAAGTAGCTTGACTGCCAGAT
>CAIXUF010000182.1 GCA_903922535.1 Candidatus Hydrogenedentota bacterium | reverse complement strand
GTATCCGCCTATACTTTCAGTGCAGGACTGGCCGGACTGCTGGCGACCTTCGTGCTCGACCGCTTCGACCGGAAGCGGGCGCTGGTGTGGGTCTTCGCCGGTTTCGCGCTGGCCACCCTCTCCTGCGGTCTTGCCCCAACGTATCCTCTCCTTCTGGTCGCTCGGGTTCTGGCCGGTGCTTTCGGCGGGGTGACTGCCTCGGTCATCCTCGCGATGGTTGGGGATCTGGTGCCGCTCGAACGGCGCGGCGCCGCCATCGGGTTGGTCATGTCGGGATTCTCCGTCGCTTCCATCGCAGGGATACCGGCCGGTCTGTGGTTGGCAGGCCATGCCGACTGGCACCGGCCTTTCATCGCGCTTGCCGCGCTCTCGGCACTGATCCTTGGTGTCATGATACGTGTTCTTCCCCCGGTGCCGCCGCATCCGGAACCTGGTGGCCTGCGTGCGTCGCTTCATCGGGCACGGGACATCGCCGTGCATCCCAACCACCTACGCGCTTTCGCGTTGAGCGTAGCCATGGCCTTCGGAGCGTACATCGTATTCCCCTATCTGAGCCCGTCGCTGGTAGCCAACTGCAGCTTCCCCGAGCCCTTGCTGCCCTGGGTGTATGTGTGCGGCGGAGTTGCCTCTGTAGTGGCGATGAACGCTGCGAGTCGTCTGGCCGACCGCTTTGGCAGGCTGCGCGTATTCCGGGCAGCGGCCCTGGTGTCGACGCTCACCGTGCTGCTGGTCACCCACCTTCCGGTGTGGCCGGTCGCGCTGGTGCTCATGAGTACCGCCTCGTTCATGACAATGAATTCGATGCGCTACGTGCCGGCGATGGCGATGGTCACCGCCAGTGTGGTGCCGCGCCAGCGCGGCGGCTTCATGAGCCTCAACGCCGCACTGCAACAGCTCGCCGGCGGGCTCTCTGTGACGGCGGCCGCATGGATTGTGGATCAGGACGCCGCCGGGCACCTTCTGCACTATGGCATGCTCGGTTGGGTATCCGTCGTGCTGGTGCTCGGGTCGCTGCTTCTCGCAGCCAGACTCCGTGTTGCGGAGACCGGTGACGTGCCCGACAAGGAGCGCGTGTATCCCGGTTCGGAAGCCGTGCTGGATTGAAGGTGGGGGCGCTCAGTTTGAAAAAACAGCAGTTTGGATGCTCCCCTGAGGGGGAACGGCCGTGGCTGCACTCAAGCTGTTGTGACAAGCGCACGGCGACTGGCTGGCGCTGCGAGCCCACGCCAGAAGCAAAAACCGGCGCTTCGAATTCGAAAACAGACGTATCCCGTGCGCAGTGGCGGAGAATAGCTGATGCAAACCCCAGAATCATCCTACAGCCCATCAAGCAGGAACAACACAAACAAGCCCGATTCCAGCCAGGATGACGGCGTTGCAGAACGTGCCTCCGAGAGGAACGACAACCTCCGACTTCTGATCGAGATCCACCGAGCCGAAGTCCAGCACCACGAGAACTACTTGGGCTCCGAATACAACTGGGCGTTGACCATCATCTTGGCGTTGAGCGGCTCCTACATGGGCCTGG
>CAIXUF010000181.1 GCA_903922535.1 Candidatus Hydrogenedentota bacterium | reverse complement strand
CATGAAAGGCGGTAACAAGAGTGTGGCGCAGCGGATTGTCTATGGCGCCTTTGACGAACTGGTGGCCAAGAATCCGGCAACCAGTCCGCTCGAAGTCCTTCAGCGGGCCGTGGACAACGCCAAGCCGCGCCTGGAAGTCAAAGCCCGCCGGGTCGGCGGCGCGACCTACCAGGTTCCGTTGGAAGTGCCGACGGACCGGCAGTTCTCGCTGGCGCTGCGCTGGCTGGTGGATTATGCCGATGCGCGCAAGGGTGTCCCGATGAAGGAAGCCCTCGCCGCGGAGATTGTGGAGGCCTACCAGGGGCAGGGGAACGCGATCCGCAAGCGTGACGAAGTGCACAAGATGGCTCAGGCCAACAAGGCATTTGCACATTTCCGCTGGTAAGACACTTTAGATCAACGCCCCGAAGGCCGACCTTGACCCGGGGCGTTTTTATTTTAACCCGAACCTCAGATGGACATAGCACAGGAAACAAAGAAACCGGCAAAAGCCAAAGCGACGGGACCCCAGCGGCAGTACCCGATGGACCGGACGCGCAACATTGGCATCGCCGCGCATATTGACGCCGGCAAGACGACTACGACCGAGCGCATCCTCTTTTACACCGGCCTCATCCATAAAATGGGCGACGTGGACGACGGCAATACCGTCACGGACTGGATGGAGCAGGAGCGGGAGCGCGGCATCACCATCACTTCGGCTGCAACCACCTGCTACTGGACCCAAAAGGAAGACGGCACCTACAAGACCTTCCAGAACGTGCCGCACCGGATCAACATCATTGATACGCCCGGGCACGTGGACTTCACCGCGGAAGTCGAACGTTCCATGCGCGTCCTCGACGGTGCGGTCGCGGTGTTCTGTGGCGTGGCGGGCGTGCAGCCCCAATCTGAAACCGTCTGGCGCCAGGCGACCAAGTACAAGGTGCCCCGCATCGCATTCGTCAATAAAATGGACCGCACGGGCGCGAACTTCGAGAATGCGCTCAGCGACATGCGCAAGAAGTTGGGCGCGTATGCTTACCCGATTTTCCTGCCCATTGGCAAAGAGGACCACTTCGATGGCGTTATTGACGTCGTGAACCAAAAGGCCATTGCCTACGACCCTGCCGACGAGGTTGGCCTCAAATACAGCATTACGGACATCCCGGAGGAGCTGAAAGAATCCGCGAAGGCCGCCTTGGCGGAATTGGTGGACGCGGTCTCGAACAAGGACGACACGGTCGCCGAGCTGGTCATTGACAACAAGCCGATCACGCCGCAGATCCTGAAGGCGGCCATCCGGCGATTGACGTGCAAGATCGAGCTGGTGCCCGTGCTGTGCGGTTCCGCGTTCAAGAAGCGTGGCGTCCAGCCGCTGGTGGACGCGGTGATTGATTACCTGCCCTCCCCACTCGATGTGCCCCCGCCGGTCGGCATGGTGCCCGGCACTGAAGACACGGTTGTAGTTCCCTCCGACGACGACGCTAAGTTCTGTTCGCTTGCATTCAAGCTCTGGACCGATCCCTACGTCGGCAAGCTGGTCTTCTTTCGCGTGTATAGCGGCAGGCTCAGCAAGGGCGACATCATCTACAATCCGCGCACCCGCAAGCGTGATCGCGTCAGCCGGGTTCTGATGATTCAAGCCGACAAGCGCATTGATGTGGAGACGACCTTCTCTGGCGACAT
>CAIXUF010000180.1 GCA_903922535.1 Candidatus Hydrogenedentota bacterium | reverse complement strand
GTTGAAACGGAACCGCTACGCGGAGTAAGACTCCGACGCGAGGCGGTTGTTTTCATTTGCGGAAGCGTAGACTGACTCCCACGGTTGCGGCATGGTGCCGTGGCCGCTCAAACGGGAGTCCGTCATGGGCGAACTGGGAAGGAAGTTCCGCCAGCACATGTTGCTGCGCGGTTTTGCCGAGGCGACGAAGGAGAGTTACGAGAGCGCGATGATCGGCCTCGTGCGGGCGTACGGCGGGGTGCCGCCGGATCGATTGACCTGCGAACAGGTGCAGGCGCACGTCGCGCGGATGATCGGGGAGCGGCACCTGGCGTGGAGCACGGTGAACGTGCACGTCAGCGCGTTTCGCTGTTTCTACCGGGAGGTGTTGAAGCGGCGCAGTGACCAGTTTTCTCTGCCGCCGCGCGGCCATTCGCGGACGCGGCCGTCGATTCTGGATCACGAAAGCGTGCGGCTGATTTTGGCGGCTCACACCAACCTGAAGCATCGCGCGCTGCTGGCCACAGTGTACGGTGGCGGGTTGCGCGTGAGCGAGGCCTGCCGACTGCGACCGCACCACATCGAGAGTGCGCCGGACCGCATGCTGGTGCGGGTGGAACAAGGCAAGGGACACAAGGACCGCTACACGTTGCTATCGCACAGCGGCCTGGCTCTGCTGCGCGAGTATTGGCGCAGGTATCGCCCGGGCGAGTGGTTGTTTCCCGGTCACGGGGGCAAGGGACCGCTGTCGGTTGAGGCGGCGCAGCACGTATACTGGAGCGCGTGCGAAAAGGCCGGCATCAACCGCGAGCGCGCCCGCGGCATCCACAGTTTGCGCCACGCGTTCGCGAGTCATCTCATGGAAGATGGGGTGGCGGTGCCGGTGATCCAGCGGTTACTCGGACACACCGCGCTCGCGACGACGTCCAAGTACTGTCACGTCTCCCGCGCGTTGCTGCAGAACGTGCGCAGTCCGGCGGACACGTTGGGCGCAGGGAGCCCGGCTGACGTCCTGAACAGCGGCAGGTAGATGGCACATCCGCCCCATCGGGTGGCGGATGTGTTCCGGTCAGGCTGGCAGGCGTATCGCAGCGCGCATTGCGTGGCGACCCGTCTGGCGCAGGTCGTGCGACACATTCTGGACTGCCGCACGGCCGCGCTGGGCGGGCGCCTGCACCGCTGCGATGCCTGCGGCGCCGAGATCCCGCTGTACAACTCCTGCCGCGACCGGCACTGCCCCACCTGCCAGACGCTGCGCAAGCAGCGCTGGCTGGAACAGCGCCGCGCGGAAGTACTGCCTGTGCCGTACTTCCACGTGGTGTTTACGCTGCCGCACGCCCTGAACCCGTTGATCGCCGCCAACCGGCCGCTGCTGCTGGGCGAGTTGTTCGGCACGGTCAACTGGGTGCTGCAACACTTCGCCGCCGATCCCCAGTGGAAACTCTGCGGCGTGCTCGGGTTCATCGCCGTCCTGCACACCTGGACGCAGCGTCTGACCGCCCACTACCACCTGCACTGTCTTGTGGCCGGTGGCGCCTGGAATCCGGACGAGCGCGTCTGGCGCAGCGCGCACCACCGTTATCTCTTCGACAAGAACGCCCTGTCCAAATGCTTCCAGGCCCGCTTCATCCGCCGTCTTGAGAGTCTGCGACGACGCGGCAAGTTGCGCTTCGATGGCGAAATCGCGGCGCCCTTGCCCGAACCCGCCGCATGGGACGCCCTGATTCGGCGGCTATGGGCGTCGAAGTGGATCGTCTATCCCAAGCCGACGGCCAAGAACCCGGAACAGGCGCTGGACTACCTCGGGCGCTACACCCACCGCGTGGCCATCTCCGACCATCGCATCCTCGACATCCAGAATGGCAAAGTCACGTTCGCCTGGCGCGACCGTGCGGACGGCAACCGTGAGAAGACGCTGACCATTCCCGTCGCCGACTTCATCGGCCGCTTTCTGCTGCACATCCTGCCGCGCGGCTTCCAAAAGGTGCGCGCCTACGGTTGGCTCGCCCCGCGGCGCAAGGCCGGCGCGCTGGCCGCCATCCGCGCCCATCTCGGCGCGTTGCCACCACCGCCGCCTCCGGAAGAGACCGCATCCGAGCGCATCCTGCGCCTCACCGGCGTGGACGTCACCCGCTGCCCCGTGTGCGCCACGGGACATCTGACGTGCGTCGGCGAACTGCCCCGCGCTCGTGACGGCCCCTCATGAACACACGCGCCACATACCGTTTCAATTTTCATTCCTGCGCCCAGTGCGGTTGCAACGGTGTAACTCTGCCGACATACCACGAAAATGCCATATTTCGGCCCTTGCGCCTTTTATCAAGGCACATCCAAACCCGCTTTCCACCTGCCGCCGCACGCCTTCCAGACTGTCCGCACACCTGCACGCCAACCCCACGACCCGTTCAAACCCCATAGCCACCGCCCTCATCCGACCGCGGCTCCGTTCAACGGCATTTTATCCCTTGTGCCACGGTCCCCACTTTGCCATGCTTCTCCCATCGCGCGTAGTGTCCTGTCCTCGTCGGCACAGGGATAAAACGCTATTCGTTGAAACGGAACCGCTACGCGGAGTAAGACTCCGACGCGAGGCGGTTGTTTTCATTTGCGGAAGCGTAGACTGACTCCCACGGTTGCGGCATGGTGCCGTGGCCGCTCAAACGGGAGTCCGTCATGGGCGAACTGGGAAG
>CAIXUF010000179.1 GCA_903922535.1 Candidatus Hydrogenedentota bacterium | reverse complement strand
TTCGGGGGTGATTTTTCCTCAGACGGGCCTATTCCCGGCCTGCGCGAGGCCATTTCCCCGCTCGGCTTGGGGTAAACCCAAAATCCCTGTCCACGTAAATCCATACAGGCACAAAAGGTTAGCCATTTCGCAAATGCCTCATGCGCACTGGGAATGGAGCGCGTTCCCAACTATAATGCGGACTGGAACGCGTCACCGGACGCTATGGCGCCGCCGGCAAGGGTTGTCGTGCGGACCACGTTTGAAGACGCACTTTCACGACTGGAACGGGAGACCTGAACATGAACGGTCATGGGATTTTCGCGCTGACGTTTGCCGCAGCCTGCACAGTGGTCTGCGCCGCATGGGGCGTCGCACCGGATGCCGACGAGTTGGCCACATCGCACCAGTGGGCACAAATGAAGTTTTCCGGGGCCGCACCGGTTTCCGCCGTGCCCTCGTTGGAGGTGCTCGCCAACCACGATCCGGTGCTGAAGAATGACCGTTACGGCAAGCCCATGCACCTGGGCGATGCGGAATTTACGAGGGGGCTGTTCTGCCACGCGGTGAGCAGGATTGCCGTGCATCTGCCGGGACCGGGCAAGACTTTCACGGCCATGGTGGGCGTGGACAAGAACGACAACACGGCGGGCGGCGGCGGGTCCATCATCTTCTCGGTCGGGGCGGACGGGAAAACGCTGTATAAGTCCGAGGTAATGCATGGCGGTGGACAGCCGGGTGTGCCGGTGACGGTGGACCTGGCGGGGGCGAAGGATTTCACGCTGGAAATCGGCGATGCGGGCGACGGCATCTCGTGCGACCAGGGGGACTGGGCCAACGCCAAGGTGACGCTGGCCGACGGCGGCGAGCTGTGGCTGGACGAATTGCCCATGGCGGGCAGCCCCGTGGTGTTGGACGGCGCAACACCGCCGTTCTCTTTTGTGTATGACGGTAAGCCGTCCAGCGAACTGCTGCCGACATGGACGGTGAAGCGCGTGTCCACAAAGCTCGACGACGCACGCACGCGGCACAGGGTGACGTACACCGATCCGAAGACGGGGCTGGAACTGCGCTGCGAGGCGATCGAGTACCTCGACTTCCCGACAGTCGAATGGACGCTGCATTTCAAGAACACGGGTGCGGCGGACACGCCGATTCTGGAGAAGATCCAGGCGCTGGAAATTGACATGGAACGGGCCGATTCGGGCGAGTTCCTGCTGCACCATAATATTGGATCGCCGGCAAACGGCACCGATTACGGGCCGCTCGAAACCAAGCTGGAAGCGAACAGTTCAAAGCGCATCGGCGCAGCGGGCGGCAGGCCGACTAATTCGGACATGTCCTATTTCAACATCGAATCGACGGCGCACGACGGCCTGATTGCCGTGGTGGGCTGGCCGGGCCAGTGGTCGTCCGAGTTCAAGCGCGACGGCGGCAAGAAACTGCATCTGAGCGCGGGCCAGGAACTCACCCATTTCAAGCTGCTGCCCGGCGAGGAGGTGCGCACGCCGCTGAACGCGCTCCAGTTCTGGAAGGGCGACTGGACCCGCTCGCAGAACATCTGGCGGCGCTGGATGATGGCGCACAGCATGCCGCACCCGGGCGGACAATTGCCGCCGCCCATCGTGGAGGCGTCCAGTTCGCGCGCCTATGAGGAAATGATCAAGGCCGACGCGGACAAGCAGATCATGTTCATTGACCGGTACATCGAGGAGGGCATCAAGCTCGACTACTGGTGGATGGATGCGGGCTGGTACATCCAGGAAAAAGGCTGGCCGCAGGTGGGCACATGGGAGGTGGACCCGAAGCGCTTCCCTGACGGGTTCAAGCCGATAAGCAAACACGCCCATGAAAAAGGCATCAAGATTCTCGTGTGGTTCGAGCCGGAGCGCGTGGCCGAAGACACCTGGCTGACCAAGAACCATCCCGAATGGATACTGGGCGGGGCCAAAGGCGGTCTGCTCAACCTGGGTGATGACACGGTTCGGGAATGGCTGACCGAACACGTCGACAAACTGATCACGGAGCAGGGCATTGACCTGTACCGGCAGGATTTCAACATGGACCCGCTCAAGTTCTGGCGGGACAACGACGCCGAGGACCGGCAGGGCATCACGGAGATCAAACACGTCACCGGATACCTGGCGTACTGGGACGAACTGCGCCGGCGTCATCCGGACATGCTGATCGACTCGTGCGCCTCCGGCGGACGGCGCAATGATCTGGAGACGATGCGGCGCGCCGTGCCGCTGTGGCGCAGCGATTATGCCTTCGAGCCGATCGGCCACCAATGCATGACCTACGGCATTTCGCAATGGCTGCCCTTCCACGGCACGGGCACCGTGGCCTGCGTCAACGCGGGCTACTACGGTGGCGGCTGGACGCCCGTCGAGCCCTACGCCTTCTGGAGCAATGCCGCGCCCAGCACCGGCTGCGGGTTCGACCTGCGCGTCAAGAACATTGACTACGCCGCACTACGAAAGCTGTTCGACGCATGGCGCAACGTCAACGCCAACTATTACGGCGACTTCTATCCGCTGACCAAGTGGTCCATGGACAAAGATGTGTGGATCGCATGGCAG
>CAIXUF010000178.1 GCA_903922535.1 Candidatus Hydrogenedentota bacterium | reverse complement strand
GTTCTCTCGGATGGCGCAGGACACCGAGGCTGAATAGTCCGCTGATTGTACCCGAACGGAAATAGAGAGCTGAAACGATGAAGGCGACCACAAGCAAGACGCCAGGGTCAACCGACCTTCGCCAGCATCTCCATCCCCAACACCCGCTGAATCGCCATCCTGCCCGCCTCCTAGTCCATCTGGACGATCGGCCGCAATCGATTCTCTGTCAGGTCGGTGTTTCCCTGTCCTGATATCCCCTGATATCTTGTTTCCACATATTCTGAAACCGCATGCAGTGTGTTATCCTATCGGACAACAAGGTTACAGCGCAGGCGATTGCATCGAAGGAGGTCTTATGCCCATACAGTTCAGCGCCGATGAGATACTGGCAACAGCAGAGCGAATTGAAGAGAATGGCGTGGCCTTTTACGCCGCCGGATGCGAGGCCGTTTCGGAGCCGGAGGCGAAAGTGCTGCTTCGGCGCCTTTCGTCGTGGGAGGTGGCCCATGTGCACATTTTTGCGGCGATGAGGCGCGAGTTGACCGCTGAGGAACGGATGCCAACGGTATTCGACCCGGAAGACCAGACGGCACTGTATCTGCAATCCATGGCGGACAGGACCGTCTTTACGTCAAAAATGAACCCCGGTGAGATGTTTGGGCCGGAACCACACTTGAGGCATATCCTGCAATTGGCGCTGGAGAGAGAAAAGGATGCCGTGGTGTTCTATGCAGGCATCCGGGATAGGGTGCCCGCCAGACTGGGCCGCGACAAGATTGACGGGATCATAAGGGAAGAGGTCAGTCATGTGGCAATGCTTGAAAAACACCTCAGCAGCCTTCGAGATTGACAGAGGGTTTGGACGCCGCTCGCGGGAGACTTGCTGACTTTTGTCCCAGCCTTTACTTGGCGTATGACCACTGTTGCCGGGTTGGCTTCATGAAGCAGGGGGGCTGTTGTGATGAGAAGGAAAGTGAACTCGTTCTTCGAGGTGCCAAACAAGGCCTTTGTAGCTTTGCCATAATGGGTTGGGTCTTCCGTATAGCCTTACCCATCTCCTGTTCGTGGTAGTGATTATCGGCCGTATAGGGGCGTCTCTGTCCACAGCGGCAACCTTGAGGAATTCCCGTCGGTTCATCATGGATTCTTAGTCTACGGGCCTGTAACCGCCCAGTCAACGCGTCTCCGGACATTGCCATCGCGACATTGCACGTGCAACATAACGGCGGGTCTCGGGGAAAGGATTATCGAAGAAACACCGAGAGAGCGCCGCAAAGAAGCTGCCGGAGGGTCAACGGCAGTATTCACGACCTCTTCGAAGTCCGCAATCCGCTCAATGACAAGCCAACAAACCGGCAGTTCGGCTGTGTTGCAGTAATTCCGAAGAAGCGCGAAGATGACCGCAACCCTTCTGTATTATTCTTTGTTCAGTTGACCTGTGAGGAATATCATTTGCCAGTGATGCCAACATGAAAAAGGCTGGAGGCGGACCAACGGTTGCAGATCATTGCTGGAAAGGAAAGTTGCCCATGAAAGCGGGACTTCTGTTTTGCGTCGTGGCGGGACTGTGGATCACAGCGGCACCATCCGCCAGGGGCGCGGAAGCGCCCACTGCCGAGGAGATGGCCCAAGCCCGCGGGTGGATGGCGGCAAGCTTCGCCGACGTGCCCGGGGCGAAGGTGGCTGAACCGTTCTTCTCTTTCGCGTACGACGGGAAACCGTCGGCCGAATTGCTGAAAACATGGGAACTCACACGGTCAAGCCAGAAGCTCGACGACCGGCGGACGCAGCATGCGCTCACCTACACCGATCCGAAGACAAAGCTGGAGCTTCGTTGTGTGGGTGTTGAGTATGGCGATTATCCAACGGTCGAGTGGACCCTGCACTTCAAGAACGCGGGTGAAAAGGACACGCCTATCCTGGAGAACATCCAGGCGCTGGAGTTGCGGTTGAAGCGCGACACGGATCGGGGTGAGTTCGTGCTGCACCACAACGCGGGCACGCCCTGCACGGCGGGGGACTATGCGCCCGTCGACACGGCTCTTGTTCCCGGAGCCACGCTGCGTGTTGGGGCTGCGGGCGGTCGGCCGATGAACACGGACATGCCCTATTTCAATCTCGAATGGGACGGGCAGGGAATAATTGTCGCGGTTGCCTGGACCGGTCAGTGGATGTCGGAGTGGACGAGGGATGACACGGTTGGACTGGGCGTGTCTTCCGGCCAGGAGAAGACGCACTTCAAGCTGCTTCCGGGCGAGGAGGTGCGCACGCCGTTGGTGGTGCTTCAGTTTTGGCAGGGCGGGGACCGGGTCCGGTCGCAGAACATCTGGCGGCGGTGGATGATCGCGCACAACCTGCCCCGGCCAGGCGGCAAACCCATGCCGACCGTATTTTCCGGCCAGGGCCGCAGTTTTGAGGGGCGCGCAGCCGACGAGATCCCCCTCTTGAAGGGCCATCCGCAGAGAGACTTGAAGCTAGACTACTGGTGGCGCGATGCCGGCTGGTATCCGTGCCGCGACAGTTGGGCGAACACCGGCACGTGGGAACCCGACCCCGTGCGCTATCCCAACGGACTGCGGGAGGTTGCCGATGCGGCCCATGCCAACGGTATGAAGTTTCTCGTGTGGTTCGAGCCGGAACGTGTGGTGGCGGGCACATGGCTGACGGAAAACCACCCCGAATGGATTCTCGGCGGCAAGAACGGCGGACTGCTGAACCTGGGAGACCCCAAGGCGTGGGAGTGGTTGGTCAACTGTGTGGACAGGCTCATTGTTGACAATCATATCGACATGTACCGCCAGGACTTCAACATGGACCCGCTCGACCTCTGGCGGGCCAACGACGCACCTGACCGGCAGGGCATCACCGAAATCAAGCACGTCACGGGACTCTATGCCTTCTGGGACGAGTTGAAGAGGCGCCACCCGGACATGCCGTTTGACAACTGCGCCAGCGGAGGCCGGCGAAACGACCTGGAAATGATGCGGCGCGGCGTGCCGATTTCCAAATCGGACTATTTTGGTCAAACGGCCGCATCACAGGGCCAAACCTACGGCATCGCCTCCTGGCTTCCGTACTTTGGGGCCGGCGTGGGGGACTCGGCGGACGTCTACGTGTTGCGGAGCAACATGGCGTCGTGGGTCGGCGCCGATTGGGACACGCGAAGGGATGACCTCGACTATGCCACGATCCGAAAGCACCTTTCGGATTGGCGGTTGGTGGCGCCGTGCATGCTGGGCGGCGACTTCTATCCCCTCACCCCCTACAGCCTGGAGGAGAATGTTTGGATGGCGTGGCAGTTCGATGTGCCTGACAAGGGCGAAGGCGTGGTCCAGGCCTTTCGGCGCACAAAGAGCGACTCCGAATCGATGCGCGTCACGTTTCAGGGGTTGCAGCCCAATGCCGTGTACACCCTCACCGACCTCGACGATGCCGGCGCAAAGGAAATGAGCGAACGCGAACTCCGGCAGGAGGGCCTCTTGCTGACGATCAAGAAGCAACCCGGCGCGGCTGTTTTCACCTACAGGAAGAAACCCTGATTGGCGCAAGAAAGACAATGATAACCGCAATACCGCGGTTTTAGAATAGACTCCGGCATGTAGTCTGGCCTTTTCCAGCAAGGAAAGGAGGCATGGTGCTCACGGACCAATTCCTGAATGTTTTCTTCTTCGTGTTCCACACCGCCTTCATCCTGTTCGTGCTGTTCGGGTGGATTTGGAAAAAGGTGCGCAGGGCCCATCTCGCGGCGCTTGTATTGACGGCCCTTTCATGGTTCGGCCTTGGCATCTTCTACGGCTTTGGCTACTGTTTCTGCACGGATTGGCATTGGAACGTCCGCTATCGGCTCGGTTACACTGAAATGCCGCGGTCATACATCAAGTTCCTTATTCTGACCGTCACGGGCTGGGACCTGAACGACGATCTGGTGGACGCGCTAACAGTGGCGGTGTTTCTTGGAGTCTTCGCGCTGGCAATCTGTTTGGCCGCCGCAAAGAGAAGAGGCGGCACTTCTTCTTGAGCTTGCGCCACCGTTTCTTAACTTTAAGGACAGGGCATGTGCCGAGACTCGGGTCATTGTGTGTGCCCGGAAACCCAAACATGTCCCGTTTCGCCAAAGCACATTGCCCGGCCTGCGCCACCCACCCGTTCCCGGTCCCCAAACGATGGCCCCAAACGATGGCTTGACTTCACGCCCGCACCTGTGCCATTTTCGCTGATGCAGAACGTCAATGCGGGAATGGATTAACGGACACGGAAAACAGAACTTGCCCAAGAGGGCGGTGTGTGTTTCGGGCGGGAGGCGGGTCGTCATGATAGTTGAGTTCGAAAGGAAAGGCATGAAAGTCGCATTCATTGGAAAGAGGTTTGGTGTATGACAGGCTGTTGTAGCTCCCTCGTGTTTCTCGTGGCGGCGCTTGCTTCTCCTGCTGGGGAAAAGGTTGTATCGTCCGATTGGCCGCAGTTCCAGGGCCCGAACCGTAATGGGATTTCGCCTGAAACAGGACTGGCCACGACGTGGCCGGCAGCCGGTCCGCCGGTGCTTTGGCAAGTCCCTGTCGGTATGGGTTACGCCAGCCCGGTCGTCCAGGGCGGCAATGTGTTCCTCCTGGATCGAAAGAATGACGCACAGGACATCCTCCGGTGTTTCGTGTTGCAGACGGGAAACGAGGTGTTTGCCATCCCGTGTGACGCGCCCGGCAGCACCCCCTACGATGGTTCAAGAATGCCGGTAACCGTTGGGAATGACCGGGTATACGGCGTGGGCCTGATGGGGGACTGCTACTGCTTTGATATTGGGAAGAGGGCGCTGGTATGGCGCAGGCACCTGCCGACCGACTTCAAGATCGACCTGACGCGACCGAATGAATCCTGCTGGGGCATGGCGCAGGCCCCGCTGCTGTACCGCAATCTTCTCATTGTGGGGTTGCAGTGCGCGGACAGGTCAATGGCGGCCCTGAACCCCGAAACCGGCGAGACGGTCTGGACCGCCGAGCAACTCGGATATCAGGATTACACCATGCCGACGGTCGCCACACTTGGCGGGGTCGAGCAGCTTGTGATGACGGGCGGCGCGAAAGCCCATGCCCGGGCCGCGCCGTCTGGAACAATTGCCGGGATCTCGCCGCAGGATGGAACCACGCTTTGGTCGGTGAAAGATCTTTGGAAATGCTACACCCCGGTTTCCCCCATCGTTGCGCTTTCCGACGACAGGTTGATCCTCACCGGCGGCTATGACGCCGGAACGGCTATGCTGCAAGTCAGGCGGGAAGGCGATGGATTCGCCGTGAAAGAGCTATGGCATCAGGAGCAATGCGGAAGCCATATACACATGCCAATAGCGTTCGACGGATACCTTTATGAGAACACCTGCGAGAATCACCGGAACAACGGAATGGTGTGCATGTCCCTCGACAACGGGGAAATAATGTGGCGCACCAAAGGCGCCAAGGAAGCGCGGAGATTTGAACGCGGCCCGATGCTGTTGGTTGACGGGCTGCTGTTGAACCTCAGTGATGTGACGGGTGTATTGTGCCTCATTAAACCGTCTGCCAAGGGCTATACGGAATTGGCCGCCGCAAGAGTCCTGGAAGGCAGGGATTTCTGGGCCTATATGGCCTTTTCGCAGGGCAGACTCCTGTTGCGCAGCCTTACCCGCATGAAATGCCTTGATTTGCGCGCCGGTGAAACAATCGAAAAGGGTCCCGATTCTTCGGCAAAATAGACTGGGGATCCGGCAAAGGCGGGCAATCACGTCCGCCGCTACTTGTCCAGATACTCGCCCCAGGAAAGCACGGCACTGCGGCCCCGCTTGCAGGCGCTGCGAAGAAGGGTTTCCGAGAGCGTGTACGTGGACACATGTCCGCGCGCCTCGCCGGACTTGCGATGGACGAATTCCCAATTGTGCCCGGGCAGCCAGACGGGTTTGAACAGCGCGTCGATTTCACGTATAGGGCTGACCCCATGCCAGTAGATCGGGCTGCCCACCATGAAGTCGATTCTGCGTCCCTTCTCCTTCAGCAGGTGCAGCCATCCGTAGAACCGAAGGCCGCAGTTGATGTCGCCCTTCGTCGCCACGGTAATGCCTTCCGGCGTCGTGATGACATATGCGTTGCACGGCGTCCCCGAACTGTGCGCGTCGTTGTTCCATTGGTGATCCCAAAGGACGTCGA
The DNA here is from genome assembly GCA_903922535.1 of Candidatus Hydrogenedentota bacterium. The sequence continues at coordinate 6,183 of CAIXUF010000178.1, read as the reverse complement.
CCACCAGATTCCCGATGCGGGTTCCCTCGCCCAGCGTCTGGAGAGGCGTCACGATCTTCCCGGCCCAAGAATCACCGGCCCATATATCCTTTGCGCTCTCAGGGGCGACGAGCGTCTTCCCCCGCGCAAGCAGCGCCTGCGAGATCTCGTAGTCGATATGATCGGCGTGTTCGTGTGTGTGAAAGGAGCAATCGACAAGATCCGCCAATGCGCCCACCTGAAAGTCGGTCATGCAGAATGCAACCCCTTCCTCCTCCGGCGTCTGGTGAAGGTTTTCGTTTGGCCCCTGATCCAGGTCAATCGCGAACACGCACGACGGCGTCTGGACAACCACCGAACTCGAATACAACTGGAATACCCGGACGTGCTTCTTTGGCCGTTCCGTCCGTAGCAGATGGATAACGCGATCCACTGCCTGTCGGTAGTAGGCCACGCACTCCGGCGATTGCTCGGAATTGGGTTGCTCCAACCACTTGTCCAGTGCGCCAACAGCCGCATCCCGCGCCCTGTCCGCATGAACCGACGGCGGCGAATCCAGCAACGCCCTCCAAATGTCCCCGTTCGGGGCGGCGCCGGCCCATCCTGCCAGGAGACACACAAGCGCGAAGAACCATCTGTGCATATCGGAACTCCCTGTTTAAGACACGCCAATTCGCGCAAGATGCGGGGTCACGAAGCTGCTTCAACGACCTGCAATGGGCAACCCGACGGCCATATCTTCGGGGTCCCGGTTACCGCCGGCGCAAAAAGGAATGGCAGTGAAGTCAGTGAGCATGGCATTCCCGGGGCGGCTGCGATACAAAACGCCGTCGGGCCGATTCCTCCGAATCGGCTCCTTTTCTCGCAATCACCGTGTCGCACTGGTTGCTGTGAATCCATCCGGCACGGCTCAACACGCATCTTGTTCGCTGTATTATTGTATTTGAACGCCGCGCAAAACAATTCGAGTTCCCAAATTGGCGCACAGTGGCTTCTTGAGGAAGCCGCGGACGATTCGCCATGAAACTGTGGCAAGAATCTGTCTCCCCGCCTTCGCCACAACCTCCGCTCCAACAGCCGCCGAACCGTTACCCTTGACGCGTAAAGCCGTGCCTTCCGGCTAGAGCTTGCGGGAACGGAAGAAAAGGCGGTTGACCCAGGTGGCCAAGAACTCAAACGGGGGATACACGGAACTCTGGAACCAATGCGGCACAAAGTACTGCGGGTACAGGATGCGTTTCCAAAAGCGGACTTTGCCCGGGTTCAGAGAATGTTCCTTGATTGCCTTCAACGTCTCTTCGTCGGGCCAGTCTGAATCGGGGTGAAGGTCGTATTCCACCTTTCTTCCCTCCACGTTGATCATGGCATACCCGACCTGCTCGAATGGATAGCCAAGGATCTCGGACATGACCTTGTCTCAGCGAATCATGTCTTTGGATATGATCATTCGGTCAAACTTGACGGGAAAGCAGAAATGGGGGCCAAGCCCTCCGCCCAAATTGAAACTGGCCAATATGTTGATGTCTGGGCTCATGATTCGGCTGGCGGCGGCCACTGCCTTGTCAATGCGGTTGAACTTCCGATGGTAGATGGATTTTCTTGCTTCTCCGATGGCTCCGTACATGTTGTTCTGGTTGCCCGTTATCCCGCATTCCCAATGGTGTTTCGGCGGCGCAAAGCTGACAATCTTGGTGTCCGGTCTAAGGAGGCCTTCCGGGAGAAGCAGGGGGATATCGAGGTCCCGGCAAGTCATAAGCACCATTTGCCACGCGGAAGATTGACGAACGGCACACCGTTCCGCTGCAGCATTTCCGAGTACCCCCTTGTGCGTGGCAAGCGGTCATGCATATTGTGGGCGCGCATGTCGGCTTCGCACACAAAAGGCCGGGCATCCAGCCGCTTTAGGACCTTGATGAGGGCTTCACAAATCACAGGGTCCGAGTAGGTTGTCAGAACATGATGGATCCCGCCGCCGAGATTAATCTTGATCGCAACAGAATCCCCTTTGCGGATGACGGACTTGGCGCCAATCCTGTCGAAGGCATCCTGAAAAGACTGTTCCAGGTCCTGTGCCCAGGGTTGCACAAGAACGAGCCTCTCTCCGGTTAACGCTTCATGATCCCTCTCCTGTCCCAGGAGGCGGCCATCCTGCTCCGTGACGGTGTAACGTTCTGTCTCATACTTGGGTATGGGTGCTGTCATGCTGATGCTGTGGTCCCCGTTGATGCCGGAAGGTTTCACCCGCGATGCGCTCTCTGGGTTTCCGGTCCTTGTCTTTGCCTTTCCTTTGTTCGCGTGGATTCCATGTTTGTGGACAGGATAGACGAGTCGTCGGGCCATTGTCGAACAGAAAAGGCGCCACTGTCCGGCGCCCGCCGCGCAGGATTGGCGGTATACAGGCTGCACACGCGCGCAAAACTGCGGCGAATGCGGAGGGACTGGAAAGTGGCCAATCCAGGGAAGCGTCCCCATATGTCGCCATGCGTCGCCGAAGTTTGGAACCGTCCCCGTCGCGGAGATGCCAGGTTGGATCACCAACTTCTGTGTGCGTTTCTTTGACGGCATGTTGACGGCGGCAAAGGGCAGGCGGGCATTCCCCGCACTGTCCGTGATCAGGGGCAGTCGGAATGGCGGTGTTGCCTGGGGTCCGGCCGTCTCGTTTCAGAAAGGCTTTCTGTGCCATAATTCCGGGCATGCAGGATGTGCGCAAACAAGCCCCGCGGTCGCGGGAGTGTCTCCAGCAAAGAGAAGAGAGGAGAGCCAAATGAGTGGCGTTCCAGAATCCAAAGACAAACCGCTGTTCACGCCAGGACCGCTCACAACAAGCAGAAGCGTCAAACAGGCCATGCTTAAGGACCTGGGGTCGCGCGATTTCGCGTTCATTCAGGTCATACAGGAAATCCGCGACGGCCTCCTTGCCTTGGCCGGTGTTGCCAAAGGGGAATACGAGGCCGTTCCCATGCAGGGCAGCGGAACATTCGCGGTGGAGGCCGTACTCACATCGGTCATACCGCGTGGCGGAAAAGCACTGATCCTAATCAACGGCGCCTACGGCCATCGCATGGCAAGGATCTGCACCACCGCGGGAATTGCCTGCGCCTCGCTGGAGTTTTCCGAGAACACCTGTCCTGATGTCCGCCGTGCCGCGGACGCGTTGGACGCAGACCCGTCAATAACGCACGTCGCTGTGGTCCATTGCGAAACGACAACCGGTATTGTCAATCCAATACGTGAACTGGGCATCATGGTGCGCGCAAAAAACCGCGCCCTCTTTGTTGACGCCATGAGCAGTTTCGGGGCAATACCGGTTGATGTTGCCGATTGCAGGATCGACTACCTTGTTTCTTCTTCAAACAAGTGCATCGAGGGCGTGCCCGGTTTTGCGTTCGCCATTGCCAGAAGAGAACCCTTTATGAAGACAAAAGGCTTCGCCCGAAGCCTGAGCCTGGATCTATACTCGCAGTGGGAAGGGCTGGAATTGAGCGGCCAGTTTCGGTTCACTCCGCCCACGCATGTTCTGCTGGCTTTCCGGCAGGCGCTTGCGGAGCTTGGGGATGAAGGCGGTGTGGCGGGGCGCGCCGGCCGTTACCGCGCAAACCACGATGTCCTGATGCGGGGCATGAGGAATCTGGGGTTTCAGACGTATCTTGACGCTGAAAAGCAGAGTTACATCATCACCTCGTTTCGTTATCCCGAACACCCGAACTTCGACTTCGAGTCTTTCTACAAACGGTTGAACGAAAAGGGGTATGTGATTTATCCCGGCAAGGTCAGCAATGCCGATTGTTTTCGCATCGGCACGATCGGGCGTGTCTTCGATTCGGACATGAAGGCGCTGCTGGCGGCAATTCGGGACACCCTGGATGAGATGGATATTCATCTTTAACCAAAGGAGATGTTTGCGATGGATTTCTGTTTTCAGCGCAGTTACCGCGGGCAGCTCAAGGCCGTGCTGCTTGACTGGGCAGGCACGACAATGGATTACGGCTGCTACGCTCCGGCAGTGGTCTTTGCCGAAATCTACAAGCGATTCGGTGTTGAGATTTCGATGGGGGAGGCGCGCGAGCCAATGGGCGCGCATAAAAGGGTGCATATTCTGCAGATCTCGCAGCAGGATGGCGTTCGCAGTCGATGGACCTCCGTGCACGGCGTGCCCCCCACGGAAGAGGATGTTGATCGCATGTTCGCGGAGTTCGTTCCCGCGCAACTGAAGGTGCTTGCGGAGTATGCCGACCTGATTCCCGGAACGCTCGATGCCTGCAGGAATTTCCGCGAACGCGGACTCAAGATCGGCTCCACCACAGGCTACACGCAAGAAATGATGGACCTGTTGTACAGGGAAGCGGCGGACCGCGGCTATGCGCCGGATTCAAGTGTGTGCGCCTCCGAAGTGCCCGCCGGACGGCCCGAGCCCTGGATGTGCCTGAAGAATGCGATGAACCTCGGAATCTATCCGATGGAAGCCTGCGTGAAAGTGGGCGACACAATGCCGGACATCCTTGAGGGGCTCAATGCGGGCATGTGGACCATCGGCCTTGCCATGACGGGCAATGAAGTGGGATTGAACGAGGCGGAAATCGCCGCGTTGGATCCTGCCATTCTTGAACGAAAACGTGCGCGCGCCTATGCGCGGTTGGCGCAAGCCGGCGCCCACTATGTCGCGGATGGCATTTCAGATGTGCCTCCGTTGCTGGATGCAATCAACGCGCGTCTTGCCTGCGGCGAGAGACCGTAGGTCGTCTTCGCCGCAACCCGCAGTTCCAACAGCCTTCTTCACGATAATGCCGAGTGAACGCTGTTTGCGCCTGAGGGGCCGCCGCGTTGAACAGGGTGGCAGGTCCTCCCATGCGGCTTTCAGTCTTGCAGGATGCGTCACTCCGGTCGGTGGTCGCTCCGTCAAGGTCCGCTGTTTCATTGCCACCCCCAACCGCCGTTTCCCCAGTTTGTGGGAACCGGTCCCTGTGCGTCTCCTCCGGGAGCTCTTGACGGATCAGGTCAAGGGGGCCATATTGAACGCATGAGATGCTTCAGTTCCGGACCGCAACCCGTTCATTTCCTGACCGGCGCAGACACTTGCGGGCAAAAGAAAGAAATCGTTGATAGAACGGTGCCGGCTCAAGAACGGTGTGTCAGCAGGGCGTCTGTTGAATCCGGCAGGCGTGTTGCATTTGCGCTGCAAATTGTGATTCACTGATTTCAATGGCACACGCAAAATCAGGCAAGAAGTCAACATCAAACTTCAAGGAAGCTTCGGCGCGTCCCGTGTCCACCCCCGCGCCCCGCCGCCCCGCCGCTCCTGCAACCCCCGCCGCGGTTTCTGAGCCGTGCCCGCAAAGACGCATCCTCGTGGCGGGCATTTGCGTGGCGCTTGTTGTGGCCTGCGTCGCCATTTACGGCCAAACGTACTCGCACGACTTTGTGAACTACGATGACGACATTTACGTCACCGACAATGCCCAAGTTCAGACGGGCCTGACTTTGGAGAACATCGGCTGGGCGTTTGTCACGGAAAAGGCGCTCTATTTTCACCCCCTGACCTGGATGTCGCTGATGCTTGACCACGGCCTGTACGGCATGCGTGCCGGGGGGTACCACGTCACCAACCTGCTGCTTCACGCAGCGTCCTCCGTGCTGCTGTTTCTGGCGTTGCGGCTGCTTACAGGCGCGCTCTGGCCGAGCGCGGCCGTGGCGGCGCTGTTTGCGGTGCACCCGCTCAATGTCGAATCCGTCGCGTGGGTTGCGGAACGCAAGGGCGTGCTCAGCGCGTTCTTCTGGATGCTGGCGCTTGGCGCCTACGGCCTGTGTGTCCGCCGGGGCGGCGCCCTGCGGTATGCCCTCGTTGCGGCGGCATTTGCGGCGGGACTGATGTCGAAACCGATGGTGATGACACTGCCCTTCGCGCTGCTGCTGCTGGACTGGTGGCCCCTTGACCGGGTGAACTTCAACACTTCCCCGGACACCGTGGCCAGGAAGACGGCCCGCCTGACGATTGAAAAGATCCCCCTGTTCTTGATTATGGCGCTTTCTGCATTGAGCACCGTGGTGATGCAGTCGCGCGGCCACAACATTGATGTTGCGGGAAAGGTCTCCATGGCGGCGCGGTGCGCCAATGCCATGGTTGTATACGTGCTCTATTTGGTGCAGACCCTGTGCCCCTCGGGTCTGGCTGCGTTCTATCCGTACCCGGACGCGCGTCCGGTGTGG
>CAIXUF010000177.1 GCA_903922535.1 Candidatus Hydrogenedentota bacterium | reverse complement strand
GCTCTCGGCATGGTCGCGCGCGGTGGCGTCGAGCAGGTCGTTGTAGGCGGCGATGGCGGGCGCGGCCTTGCCGAAGTATCCCCAGATGAAGTCCTGGACGAGCGCGGCCAGGTCGCGCGAGGGATCCCACATGAGCTTTGCAAACACCCATGAACGCAGCAGGTCGCGCTCGCCGGGGCATTGATACGCGCCCTGTTCCATGACGCCCCTGGCGTTGTGGGCAACGAAGAAGCGGATGTTGGCGGCGATGACGTCCAGGTTGGGCATCGGCGCGGGGTAGTGGCTGAAATTCACACAGTAGTCCCAGATGTGGATGCGGTTGTGAATGGCGCCCCAGCCGATGAGCGCCTTGCTGAAGGCATCCGACTGTTCGGCTGGGGTGAACGGGTGCGACCACATGCAGTTGTCGGTGCAAATCCGGATGGCCACGTTCGCGCGGGGCCGCACGGTCTTCGGCGGGTTGATCGTCTCCAAATAGGCCAGCGTCGACACAATGACGTTCGGGAACTCCGGCTCGACTGCCCCGGCGACGCGGTTCACCAGATACAGCAGCGCACCCGCGTTCGTGCCTTCTGCATCGTCGATCTCCTTGCACTTCGGGCAGACGCAGGTGCCGCCGCCGTCGTTCTTGGACACGGAGATGATCTCGGAGTTCGGCTTTTCGCGCAAGATGCGCAGCACGCTTTCCGTTGCGATCCGGATCGTGTCGGGGTTGGTTGTGCACAGTTGCTGCTGTGAACGTTTCCCGTTCCCGTCGAGCATGAAGTACTCGGGGTGTTCGGCGAAGTGTTCTTCCGGGGGCACGAGCGTGTTGAAGGTGTGCACGAACAGGGCGTAATCGACGTGGCCACCCCATTCCTCGGGCACGGGCGCGCTCGGGGCATTGGTGCGGTTGCGCAGCGACCACGTGCCGTCGAAGGCCGCGTGGTAGAACGGATCACGGATCATCAGCGTCGGCGTGAAGACGCGCGGCACGGGCCGGAAGACGAGCGTCGGGGTTTGGGGAATAAGACTGGAATCGCCCGCATACCACCGGCAGCCCAGGTCTTCCTCAAGCAGCGCGTATACCGCATTGATGGGGCCGCGTTTATGGCCGCCGAAAAGATACAGGGCTTTGTCCTTGGCACCAATGCAATAGCCCTCATCGCCGAGATCCTGCGCGGCGGCAATGCCCGCCGCGGCCAGGCGTTTTGTCATGCCGATGCTGATCAGGGCATCGCCGTTGGCTTGCGCCTCCGGCATGACGGGAAACGCGGCACCCGTCATTTCCTTCAACCATTGCGCGAGGTCCTGTGCCGCCTTCTGGTCCTGCGCCGACGCCGCGTCGGGAATCGCAATCGCGTATTCCGTCGCGCCGTCCCGGCTTAGTGTCAACTCGGGTCCCGGCTCGCCCTTTGGCGTCAAGGCGTTCCGCCAGGCCGTCCAGGGTTCCGCCGCAACACCGCCTGCCAAGATCAGAATCACACCTATCGCGAAGAAACAAATGGGGACTTTGCACGAAATGCGCATTCCGGGTCTCCTCAAGTTCGCGTTACCCAAGTCTAACCTCCGCCGGGCCGGGCATGACCCTCCGACCGTTCCGAAACAGGGCGCTTTCAGCGCATGAAGAACACACGGTCGACGTATACGGCCTCAACCTCGGCGGGATTGCTCATGGGCGCCACCCAAACGTACATGTCATCATGAAGTGGGTGAACGCCAAGATCGATCACGGTGTACTTGTCCCTGGTCTCATCTATCGTCAACACCCGCTGTGCAACGGAGGCCCCGGCCTTGGCATCGTAGAGCCCGACCGTGCATGCACTGCCAGTGGGCGTCTTAGCCTCGCATCGGACCGCCACGCAGCAATGGACGGTACCCAACGCCGCGATGTCCGCGGAAATGGGGTACTGGACTGCCCACTGCGCGTGATTGGCGGGCATGCGGGCCGCCTTGCCGTCGGATGCCGCGGGATCATCGACCAATTGGACCCAGTCGCCCGAGCCGGCCAGTCGAAACTCGTTGTCCTGAATGTCCACCCATTGATCTTCCGGCAGATTTCGGCACAGTTCGGGCGGCGGTGCCGGTGTCCGGAACCTTGCGCGCAGCACGGACTCAAGATTCTTGAACGGGTTGCCCTCGGCGTATTGTCCGACGTTGAAGCTGTTGCAGGTCTTGATGAAATCCTCACAGGCCGCGGTGGGATCGGCCGGACCTGCAAAGGGCTGCCGACGCAGGCGCGCGACGCATTTCAGCGCCGAGTACCGGTTAAGCCAGGCGTAATCGAGCGGCAGTCGGGCCCGCCGAACCCGCGCACCCAGCACAGGGTCGCCCGCCACGGCTTTCTCCGCGTCGCCGAACAGCGTGGTGGCCTCGTTAAGGTCGCCCAGTTCCAGCCACGCGGAGGTGTCCGGCGCGAAACAATGCACGGTGGCCCCTGAACGCGATGCGGCGTCGTGCATCCGGTCCATGTAACGGCGCAACGGCCATGCGGCCGGGCCGTAGTAGCCTGAGAGAAACTCATCGATGAGGGCATTGGCATCGCGGGAGGGTTCCCACATGAGATGGGCCAGCAGCCACGCACGCAATTCGACAAACTCGCCGCAGGACGAGCCGGCATCGCCCTGCTCGAAAAGGCCGACGGCCTTGTTGGCGACAAAGCACCGGATGTTGGGGGCAAGGACCTGGAGGTTGGGGTGGGGCAGCAGGTACTGCGCGAAATTGGTCACGTAGTCCCAGATGTATAACTGGCCCGAGATGGAACTCCAGGTTTCGATGTCGCGTTTGAAATCGGCGTTAGCGGCCCCTGTGGCCAGCGGCTCGGGAAAAGTGCATTCGATGGAGCACAGACGGACGATGACGTTTTCCCGGGGCCGTGTGACAATGGGGGCCTTGCGCGTGTACTGGTAGGCCAGCGTCTCCACGAGGACGTCAGGGAACTCCTTTTGAATCCGTTCGGCCACGCTGTTCACAAAGCGCAACAACAGCCCGGAAGGCGCGCCCTCCTCCTTCTCGAGGGCGGCGCAGGCGGGGCACTGGCAGTTTCCGGCGCAATCATTCTGTGCAATAGAGATAATCCCGGCTCCGGGGTCTCTTCTGATCCATTCAAGGGCGTTCTTGACGAGTTCCTCCCGCATGACCGGGTTGGTCAGGCACAATTGTGCCCCTTCAGAAACCCGCTTTCCGCCAATCTCGCTGTACCATTCCGGATGCTCCTGAAAATACTTTGCGGGGGGAAGCAACTGGTAGAACGTGTGGCACCAGCCGAGGATACTGTAATGCCCGCCCTGCTCCGGCGCAATGCGGTCGAAATGGCCGTTGCACCTGCTGCGCGCCGCAAAGGTTCCTTCAAGTGCGTCGCGGTAATAGGTCTCGCGGTACAAGAGCTTCGGCGTGTACACCTTCTCGATTCTCGGGATCTCCAACGTTGGCCTTGACGGAATCGTGCTTTCGGTTGACGACCACCAGCGGCAGCCCACCACGTCTTCCAGGAAGGTGTAAACGGCATAGAGCGTGCCGCGGGGCCGCCCGCCGGACAGGAACAGCGTGTCACCGTCGGTTTTGATGACAATGCCGTCGTGCTTGAGCGTCGCGAAGTCCAATTGCGGCAGGGCGGCCTGTGTCCGTGCGCTTTGTCCCACGATGATAAGTGTGCCCGTGGCCGGTGCGGCGCTCTCGTCCAGCAACGGCAATGTGGCGCCCGTCACCTGTTTCAGAAACGCCTGCAACTCGGCCGCCGCAGTCCGTTCCGACGGGATCGCCCCGTCGGCCACGACGATGGTGTATTCCGAGATTCCATCGTGCGACAGGACCAGTGCGCCGGCCTCGGGTGAAATTGAAAGCAGGGATGCCAGGGCAAGAAGGGATGCAATGAAACGCATGATACGGTTTTCTCCTGTGGGCGAGTATAAGGTCGGGGTGGGAACGACTTCAACGCCGGATCGGCAGTGTGTTCTCCTTTTGCTCCGCGCCTGTCCTGTTCCCGGTCCGGCATCCTATAGCAGTTTGGCATCCGCCCACAAGACCCTGGGCCAGCCGCCGTCACCGGTTCCAGTGACCTTCAGCCGGAGCGCATCCGCTTTCGACAGGTCCACGTCGACGTCCTGCGGGGGCTGCCCCGCCGCGATTCCAGCGCTCTCGAACACCCGCTGCCAAGTGCCGCTGCGCCGGACTTCCACGCTGAAAACGCACTTTCCCTGCGCAGACCCCGCGTGATCATCGATGCCCATGCGCGCAGCAAAGCGCCGGGCCTCCTTCAGTCCGCCGTCGAGCGCATAGGCAATACGCGAGACGTTGCCGTCGGGTGTTTCAACCAGTTCGCTCATCAGGCCCTTGTCGTACACTTTTCCTGCAAGGCACAACGGTTGACCGTGCGGAGCCTTGTCTTTCATCAATCCCACGGAACCCAGTCCGTCCGGGCCAACATACTCCATTTCCTGAAGATCGCCCAGATAAACGCCGTGGCCCGCGCCAAGTTGGTTTGCGGTGAAGGCAGCGGACACGACCTCGGACATCTCTTGGGCATGCGCGCCTTGCCCAAAGGCGGCCGCCTTGATCGTGGTTGTTTCGCTCAACCGGAGGGGACGCCGGTATTTGGGGCTGGCAGTGGTCGGATCGGCGCCGTCCAGGGTGTAACGCACAACCGAACCGGTGCCGCGACGGCAGGGAATGAGCCGGACCTCCGCCTCGCCCACGAATGACTTCGCCGCGGAATCAATGATCGGCGGCCGCAATGGAAGCTGGCTCCGATCTTCATCAAGGCGGAGGCCAATCTCATCAAAGGGAATCGGCACGAATCCGAGTTTCCGGGCGGGCGAATTGCGCCGCAACCGGAAATCCTCGCGGGCGGGATCGACAAGGCCCGGGGCGTCGAAGCGAATAACGTTTCCCGTTTTGCCAAGCACTTTCTGGATTTCCTTGTCGTCATGGGCATAGGTCGTTGCATGGCCGTCGCCCGTCGGCGATCCTGTCATGACCACGGAATTGCAGATTAGGTTCTTCTCCAGCCTGACATCCGCCAGACTGGCCTGGGCGCCCAGGCCGAGGAAGTGCGGTCCCGTACTGATGTTGCAGCGAATGATGTTGTCCTTTGGCAGGGTACGCTGGAACTCGTCCTGGCCGCCCTTGGCAAAATCTGCGGCGAGGCCGGCAAGCATCGGATAGCGTGTGCTGTAGGGCGGCTGGTCGTACTTCACGCGGTCCAGCCGCTCGGCCATTTCCCACGGGCCGCCGGGTTTGAACATCTTCATGTCTCCCCAAACATTGAAGCGGAAGGTTCGCGCGCACTGAAGAAACAGGTTGTTCTCGATCAGCATGCCACGCCCGCTGTTGGTCAGGAAGCCCTGATCGACATCGTAGAACACATTGCCATAGAGATGGATTCCGCCACAGGGCAAGTCGGGGTAGATCGTGAAGCAGCCCAGTTCGCCGGGACCGTGGATGTCATGGAAGTAGTTGTAACGGAACACATGCCCCGTGTAGGTCCAGTCCATCGCCGCGTATATGGCGCCGACATCGCCCGTTTCCCGGGCAATGCGGGTGAACTCGCAGTACTCGATGACGTGGTCGTTGCCGCTGTAGCCCACGCCCTGGTGCGGGGCGTCGTGTATGAAGCAATGGGTCATGCGGTTGCCCACGCCGTTCAAAGCCACCGCCGGGTGGTATGTCTTCTGGACACGGGCGAACTCATGGATATCGCAGTTCGCCACCGTGTGTTCGCCGGGGATCAGGGTCTGCCTGTCGCCGCCATCGAGGGAAATCCCGGTCGAGGCGACCTCGTATATGTCGCAGCCGCGCACGGCGTGGCGGGTGCCGCCCTTCACGTCAATGGCGGTTCTCCCGACGTTTCGCACCGTGCACCCGCGCACCTCGTTGCACGTGCCGCCCTTGATCACCACCGCTTCAGCGCGGGAACATTCGAAGACCATCCCGCGCAGCGCTATGTGTGCGGCATTGTCCAGGACCACCATCGGCTGTTCCAGGTCCGGAAAGGTGATTTCCGCGGATTCGAGTTCACCCGGCGGCCAGAAGTAGAGGATGCGGTTCGCTCGATCCAGATACCATTCTCCCGGCTGGTCCAGTTCTTCGAGGACGTTGAGGAAATAGTAGCGATGGCCTTTTGTGTAGCCGTAATGATGGTAGGGCTGCCTGGGCCAGATGAGGCTCTTCTCGAAGTCAATCCGGTCAACTTGTTGATACTCGTCCGCCCAATCGTAGGTCCAGTAGCCGTGAATCCAGACATCCGCAGCGTCCCGCCACCGCCCGGGACGGTCCCCGTTGTATTGGAAGGGCCCGAAATGCCGTATATAACCATCGTCTTTGTCTTTGACTTTGAACTGTTCATCGCTTGGAACGTCGGCGATATTGAGCCAGCCGTCGTTCGGGTAACGCGCGAGCGGCATGTAGCGGTGATTGAAAAAGAGTTCCGCGCGGATTCCGGTTTGCGGCTGCACCGTGCCGAGATTCGTGATTCCGGCGGCGTTGAGATCGCACTGCACGACGTGTTCCCGCGCTTCGGGACTCAACCGCGCGCGAACCGCCGCGTCTTCCACGGGCTGCCAGCCGGCAAGGGCAACGCCGCCCACAAGGCGCACCGTTTCGCCCGGCGCCGCCTCCCAAGTAACAGGCGCTCCGTCCGTGCCAGAATCCTCCTGACCCAACGCCAAAGACTTAGAGACGCGGTACACGCCTCCGCGCACGATGACACCACGCGGATGGTCCCTGGATATGGAGCGCAGCGCATCCCGCGCCCTTTCGAGCGTCGCAAACGGCTTCTCTATTGTTCCGGGATTCGCGTCGCTGCCTGAAGGGGACACAAACACGTCGGCCGTCCATGCGTCAAACGCCACAAACAACAGCAAGGCCAGAAATGCCTTTCCGACAGTCCCAATCATGAGGCGCTCCTTCCACGGCAGGCTTGAGATTGCCGTGTCAATTCATCAGCCACCCTTTGGTTCAACGAGATGGTTCACACAACTCAAGTATCGGACCTGGTTCCACCGCCATGCAAACGACACAGTGCTGCTGCCGCAAATTCCAAAGTCGGGCAGACATTCTTGTCTGCCATTGTCTTCTGCTTCTTATCCTTCTGGATTCTGCTTTCCGAACTCTGGATTCCTGGACAAATGTTGCAGCCGTTTCGCGGCTCCGAGCACAATGCCACGAGCCGAATGCGAAGGCCGCAAACGCACCCATGTACGAAGTTCCGCCAAGGAGACAACAAGAATGAACCGTCTGATATGGAAATGCCTCCGAGTTGGATGCTGGTTGTGCCCCGTCCTGGCCATTGGTGCAACCGTCTGTTTCATGGGCAGCCCGACGGCTGTCTGCCAGGCAAAGGAGGGGCCAAAAACGGCCCCGTCAACGCCCATTTCTTTGACATGCTCATCATCCTCATTACAACTGGTTCTTGAAGCGGACCATGAATCCGCGCACATCACCAAACTCGGATGCGATACAGAAGGGACCGGCCGCGCCGGGATCAACCTGCTCAAGGCACCGTTGGTATTGCGCATGCTCAAGGACGGCAAGGCGCTGACTCCGCCGACCGGAGTGGAGACACCGGACGCGGAGACCGTCCGGTATTGTCTCTCTGTTTCCGATGAGAAGAAGCTGACATGGGAAATCTCCGTGCAGCCGGACAAACTGCGCATGCAGGTGTTTTCCAGTGCGGACATCTCCAGGGAGTTGGACCGACTGGAACTGGTCTTTCCCTTCGAACCGGCAACGGCCGTCACCTGCGTCATCGGCGATAACTGGACCGCGGATGGAAAGTTCACTCTTCCCGCCATTCTGAGCGCGCCCGACTTGGGACAGTTGTTGATGACTTGCACCGGACAGCCGGGACTTGCGGGACGGATTGAAGGAAGCCGCTCAGAAAGATGGGTGACCATGTCCCTGGAACTGCCCACCTCCCCCCAAGGCATTTCCTCCTGCATCGAGTTCACGCCCGTGCTGCTGCCCAAGCCTGCCGGGTTCATGGACGAGGGGCAGTGGAAGGCCGCGCGGCGGGGCTGGTTCAATCTGATTCAACTGAGCTGCGGCGCATCGGGGGGAAGCAGGAACGTGATCGGCGTGTGGGCCAACAACGTGCTCAGCGACCCTGTAAGCAGTGTCCTGTACATGCTGGTTGACGCGACACTTCTGGTGCCGGAACTGGCTCCGGGCGTCACCATGCCGCCCCTTCTGCGGCGGGCGGTCGAGTATTGGATCGACCACAAGACCAATGCGGACGGCCTCATTGCCTACACCGCCGGAGGCACGGCCGGCCGGGAAGACGCGGACGAAAAGGAAGGAAATCCCGGTGACAACCAGAACGTAATGGACGCGAATCCGTCCGTGTTGATCGGCGCATGGGGATATGTCAAAGCCTCCGGGGATGTGGAGTGGCTCAGGGGGCGCATCAAGGATCTGGAGTTCATCTCGGCGTACATGGAAAGGCGCGACACGGACGGCGACGGCCTGGTCGAATCGAAGCAAAGCGGAATCAGCGGATCACGGCCCCCGCGCAATCCCGACTGCGCCTGGGACTGCTACAGCTCCGGCCACAAGAACGCCTACATAAACATCCTGGTCTACCGCGCCTGGCGGGGTTTGGCCGAACTGGAGAACCGGTTGGGGCGAGGCGAACAGGCGCACTGCTATCAACAGAAGGCCGACCGGTTGAAGTCCGCCTTCCTGCCCGCCTTCTTCAATCCCGAAACAGGCTGGCTGGGCTTCTGGAGGAGCCGGGACGGGGTGCTTCACGACATTCATTCCGACACGCCCACCAGCCTCGCCATCAATTATGGTCTCATAGAAACGGGCAAGGGCAGGGAGATGCTGGAGAAATACTGGCGCGCACTGCAGGAAACGGGTTTCAACCGTTTCGACCTTGGCACGCCGGTGAGCCTTCACCCGATCCCCCGCGAAGAGATGGAGGTCTATTTTGATTTCCAACAGTTCCTCAATGGCGGCTGCTGCGTGAGCAACACTTCCTATTTGCTGAACGCGCTCTATATGACCGGGATGACGGCCCAGGCCGACCTGATTGTTGATGCCATGTTGAAACGCCAGCGGGAGGGCGCTTTCCCCAACGGGGGCGGATTCCAAAACGGTTTTGTGGACCACATGGGCGCGGGTGCGGAGGTCTTCGACTGGAAGGGGGACCCCGCGGGATATGAAGGCCACCTTGTCTACTGCTGGGCTTTTCTGCACTCCATGCTGCTTCGGGAACCGGCACTCCGGGAACGGGTCTACGACAGCCGCTTGTAGAGGCTTAAGAGCGGCGAATGCCTCTCCCCCACGCTTGACCCGCCTTGCCTGACAGAGAAACACAAACCGCACCACGCAATAGTCGCGATGACTGCAATTGATGGGCCTTTGGCCAGGATTCAGGGTTGGACTTCAACCACGGCGGCAACCAAGAAGGGAAATCCCACACCCGCACAGGGTCATCAATCAACGTCCACTTCCATGTCGTGTTTGCCGCGGTCGTCAATCAGGCAGGCTGTCTTGCTGGGCTGTAACTCCCCATCCAGGACGAGCCGGTTCACGAGCTTTCCACCGCCCCCGTTGCGCACAACAATATGATAGAAGGTCTCGCGGTAGCGATAGTTGATTTTGAAGGAGTCCCAGTCCGGCGGCAGACAAGGACTAAACCGCAGAAGGTCTGCCTCCAGCCGCAGGCCCAGCAGGGACTCGGTGATAAACCGGTACATCCAGCCGGACGCGCCGGTGTACCAGGTCCATCCGCCCCGACCCGTGTGCGGGGCCGCGCCATAAATGTCGGCCGCCATGACATAGGGCTCCACCTTGTAGGTGTCCATGTGCCCGGCTGAAGCGCCGTGCGCAATCGGACTGAGCAGCGAGAACAGCTCCCAGGCGCGTTTGGAGTCCCCCATGGCGGCGTATGCCATGGCGGCCCACACGGCCGCATGGGTGTATTGCCCGCCGTTTTCGCGCACACCGGGGATGTATCCCTTGACGTAACCCGGGTTGAGGTCGGACTTGTCGAAGGGGGGATCAAAAAGCTGGACCAATTGCGTGTCCCGGTGAACCAGCCTGCGGTCCACGCTGTCCATCGCGGTGTGGGTGCGGCCGGGTTCGCCCGCGCCCGAGAGAACGGACCAGCTTTGTGGAATGGAGTCGATTTGGCACTCGCTGTTTTCGGCGGAGCCGAGCGGTTCGCCGTTGTCGAAAAAGGCCCGCCGGTACCATTGCCCGTCCCACGCCGTGTCTTCTATGTGCAGCCGAAGCCGTTCCGCTTCGGCCAGGCACTTGTCCGCGAACGCGCGCTCATCCTTTCCGCGCGCCAGTTCGGCAAAACGGGTGAGCACGTCATACAGGAAGAAGCCGAGCCAGACGCTCTCGCCTTTGCCCTCCTCCCCCACGAGATTCATCCCGTCGTTCCAGTCGCCGCTGCCCATCAGGGGCAAGTTGTGCGCCCCGAACCGCAGGCCGTAGCCAACCGCGCGCGCGCAGTGTTCGTACAGCGTGCCGGTCTCGTCGGAGACATGCGGCAGGTCGTAGTAGGAATCCTCCTCCTGGCGAAGGGGGCGCGCGTTGAGGAAGGGCACACGCTCCTCCAGCACACCGGTGTCCCCCGTGGCGGTCACGTAACGGCACACGGCGTACGGCAGCCACAGATAGTCATCTGAGCAGTGCGTCCGCACACCCCGCCCCGACGGCAGGTGCCACCAATGCTGCACGTCGCCTTCATGAAACTGTCTGGCGGCCGCACGAAGCAGGTGGGCGCGGAGCAGAAGCGGTTCCGCGTGCAGCAGGGCCATGGCGTCCTGCAACTGGTCCCGGAAGCCGTAGGCGCCGCCCGACTGGTAGAATCCCGTGCGCGCCCACATGCGGCACGAGATGGTTTGGTACATCAGCCACCCGTTGGCCAGGAAGTTGACGGCCTGATCCGGTGTCTCCACATAGAGGGCGCCCAGTGTGCGGCCCCAGTAGTCCCACACGCCCTCCAGTGCCCGCTGCGCCGCCGCGACGCCCCGGCTCTGCTGAATGATGTGCCGCGCCTGGTCATCCGACTCGGCCGCGCCCAGAATGAAGATTATCTCCGTTTCCTGCCCGTCCTCCAGGTTCACCGGTACCTGTATCGCGGCACAGGGGTCAAGGCCGGCGCCTATGCGGCCGGAAAGGCGGACACGGGTCATGGCCGCAGGGTCGGCCGGGGTTCCGGTGCGGCCGAGGAACTCGGCACGATCGCCCGTGATGGTGTGCACGGTCTCGCTGGTCCCGGCAAACACGACCCGTCCCCCAAAGTCCGAGTTGTAGGCGTTTCGCGCGAAGATTGCGCCGGTTATCGGGTCAAGTTCCGTGACGACATGCATGAGCGTCTTGTCCCGCGACTCGCCCAGCACCAGTTCCCAGTAGGCGGTGACGGAAAGGCGGCGCGTGCGGCCGGATCGGTTCATGACCTTGATCCGTGCGAATTTGACCGGGGCATCCATGGCGACGAACAGGGTCAGTTCGCTGGCAATGCCGTCCTCCTGGTACTCGAAAATGCTGTAGCCGAAACCGTGGCGGGAGACATATGCCTGGGCACCGCGGGCGGGCTGCGGAGAGGGGGACCAGAAGCGGCCGCTCTCCTCGTCGCGGAGGTACAAAGCCTCGCCGCCGCCACCGCTCACAGGATCATTGCTCCAGGGGGTTAGACGGAAGTCGTGGCTGTTTTCGGCCCACGTGTAGACGCCGCCGCTCTCCGACACGACCGTACCGAACTGCGGGTTGGCGATAACGTTGACCCAGGGCGCGGGGGTGTTCTCGCCGGGATTCAGGATCATGATGTATTCGCGGCCGTCGTGGGTAAAACCGCCGAGGCCGTTAAAGAAAGCCAGGTCATACTTGGCCATTTCCACCGCGGCCATGGCCGCCCGGCGGTGCGCCGGCTTGAGCGGCGCCATGGGCGCCTGGGCGCGGCTGCGCCGCTCCACCTGGTCGCGAAAGGTGCCGGCGTCATCCACAAGCACGACGCTGGCCACCGCCTGAAGCAGAACGCGATCCTCCTCGGCAATCTGCTCTCCCCGGCTGACAAACACACCGCCGGGCTTGTCCACCAGCCCCGCCTCCGCGCTGGCCGCAATGAAGCCCATGATGGAGTCATGCAACTCCTGGCGATAGGCCGAATGGTCCTCGTTCCAAATGACCAGATCGACGTTCAGCCCCTTCATCCGCCAATAGGCGTGCGCCTGTACCGCCTGACGCACCAGATCCAGCCTCTCCCGGTCACGGACGCGGATCAGAATGATGGGCAGGTCTCCCGATATTCCGTGTCCCCAAAGCCCCGACTGCCCGCGGGTGTTGCGCACCAGAATGGAGGAGCTTGCGCGCAGAAGCGCCGTCGCGTAGATGACCGAACCGGCCAGACGCCCGTAGATCTGGGCTTCGGCCTCCACGGCGTTGAGGTGGTGCAGTTCGGCATTGCTGTGCGTCCAGGCCAGTTCAAAGACACGATCGGTCAGGCGGGGATCATGATACCTTTCGATCAGCGCCGCGGCGGCCTCGCGCGTCTCGGCAACACCCGTGACGAAATCCATGCGCGCCGTCCCGTTCGGTTCAATGTGGACGGTCCCGCGAATGGAGACGATGGGATCGAGCACCGCCCCCTCGCTGTCGGACAGGCGCCCTTGGCGCACCATCGCCGCCGGTGACACCAGGGTCCGGCCCCTTCCGATAAACTTCGCCCGGTCCGTTTCGAAGGTGATTGTTCCGCCTGCCTCGCCCTGCACCGTCATCAGGTGCACCATCCAGGGCGGCCGTTCCTGGGCGGAACGGGGACGGCGGGTGCAAAGGATAGCCTGGCGGGAACGCACCAGCTCCGTCTGCACAAAAAGGTTGCTGAATGCCGGGTGGGACAGGTC